>JAYUOR010000351.1:0-1581 GCA_043760765.1 Planctomycetota bacterium
CGACGCAGGCAACCTGCATGGTTTCCGAGGAGGCGCAACGCAGCCAGCGGCGGCGGGGGCCGGCGCAATGGATCTGTTATTCCGTGACAGAGCCTTAGTAGCGGGTCAGCGCGTCGCCGCATCCAGGAGTGGCAGCACCACGGGTTCTAGCGCCTCCGCGATCAGGCGATGTCCTTCGAAGTTGAGGTGCAAGTCCGTGCGCCAGTAGGGCGGGACCGGCTGGCGCTCGAAAATCTCGCGCATGTCGAGCAGCGGAATCTCCAAGGCGCGCACGCCGCCGGTGAAGCGCAGCGCCAGCTCGGCGTTGACTCCGCCGTCAGCGGCAGGCAGTCCCAGATCCGTGCGACCGCGCTCGATGTCGGGATGGGGCTCCGGCCAGGCACACGAACACGCCGCGGGAATGAAAACCACGACCATGGCGATCCCGCGCTTCGAACAGACTTCCTTCATCTCGGCGCACAGGCGCAGAGCGCAAGCAATCGCCACGTCTTTCTCCTCGGGCATCGAAAGAAACGTCTGCACTTGATTGAAGCACTGGCCCATGGCGCAGGCAGCGGTCAAAAGTGCCTCGTTACGCCGCTGCAGATCCGCCGTCGGCCATTGCGCGGCCTTGGTTGCCTGGAAGCGATGCTCTAGCAGCAGCAATTCCGCGAAGTCGTTCCCGCCGTAGACCGCAATCACGAACACCTGCGGTTCGAAGGCCGACTCACGCAACAGCATGCCAAAGTAGTGGAACAACGTGAAGCCGCCGACGCCGGCGTTCAGAACCTCGACCGTCTTCCCTGCGCGGCGCAGGCAAAGATTCGCCTCGAGTCGATTGGCGAACGATTCGTCGTTGTTGCACACGCCGTCAGTGTGCGAATCACCCGTGACCAGCACGCGCAACTGTGGCCGCGGCACGGGCAGTGCAGCGTCCTCGCGGAATCCGAGATCGTTCGTGCGCAGTATAAACTTGCCGGCCGCGCGTTCGGGCCAGGGCTGGGTCTCGACGACATTAGGTTGTTGGCGGAAGTAGGTCCATGGGTCGTAGACTCCTTGCTGTGCCTTGATCAGGAAAATTCGATTCGCCACATTGGGCTCTAGGAAGTAGCGCCAGTCTTCGGGATGTTCCGGCGCGATCGGCCGGCCCATCGAACTGCCGCGCGCCTTTGCGGCCGCTGGAGCCTCGACTTCGGAATGGAAGAACTCGATATGTGCGCGCTCGCGAGAATCGCTCCACCACTTGAGCCCAATCGCGCCCGCGAGGAGCGAACCCGCGAACGAGACTGCAAGGATCCTGACTCGGAGGGACGGCCGCATCGATGAAAAGTGTACTAGGTAACTTCGTCCACAGTGGCGGCAACTGCGGACGAGTTCACTTGATTTGGTACTTCGGTTGGAGGATCTCGGTGACGACGCCCTGGCTGTTCACCGTGAACCGATACGAGTGGTCATTCACGTCCACTCCACTGATGTAACCCTGCTGATTGCGATGGAGTCGGGCAAAGGCGATGACCTGCTCGTTGCTGTCGTTGTTCTCCCAGAACTTCAGCTTGTTCGCGCCCTTGGATTGCACGTCCATGAAGTGCAGGACCTCGGTGA
>JAYUOR010000352.1:0-3902 GCA_043760765.1 Planctomycetota bacterium
GAGCGCCCCGCTTTCCAATTCCACGGCGGGCACTAACGACGGAGAGTTGTCGTCAGGATCGTTCCGCACGTTAGCTGGCGCTCAGCGTCATGACAATGAATCCGCAACCTCGAGAATCCACGAGGATTCCTTGCCTCGATTCTGCCGCGCCTGCATTGAGCTTCACCTGTCTTCACGCTAGTCGACGAGTTCAAAGATGCGCACCTCCGCACGCTGGGATCCGCGCTGAGGCACGGCGAGGTAGAGATGATGCAGCTCCGGCACGAGCAGGCACGTGCGCGCGCCCGCCGCCGTCGGGAGTCGCTGACATCGGCTCAGGGCCTTGGGCTCGCGCTTATCGAATACGTCGATGAAGCCTTCGCCGCAGGAGACGAAGACGCGACCTCGCGAGGCGTCGTAGAAAATGTCGTCGCAATCGCCTGACAGTTCGAACGAGTCCTGCGCTTCGCCGCTTTCGCTGTCGAAGGAGAGCAGTCGTGCCGGATTGCGACAGCCGACCAGGACTCGATGGTCGGACTCGATCAGCGCCATCGGATAGTTCGCGCTCGCCTGCGCCACGGGCCAAGTCTTCGGCTTGGCTTCAGACTTCCGCTCGACCAGCGCGATCTGCTTCGCGCCCGGAGTATTGACGAAGATGCGCTCGCCGGCCCCGTCGAGTTGGAACGACTCAGGATGGGCAGCAAGCGAAATGCGCTTCGTGATCGTCCAAGTGGCGGCGTCGACGAAAACCAGCGCGCCGTCGCCTTGGCCGACGATGACTTCGTGCGTGCGCGGATCGAAACGCAGATTGTCGGCGTCTTTCCCAACATCGATGGAATTCGTGCGCTCGAGAGTGTTGCCGTCGAACACATCCAACTTGCCGCTCTCGCCGTTCGAGACGACGAGGCGATCGAGTTCGGGCAGATAAAGCACGCCCTGCGGTTCCGCGAGGCCGCGAATCTGTCGCTCTCGCTCGCCCTTCTTCAGATCGACGACTTCGAGCGAGTTGTTCTCCAACGCCGCGATGTACAAACGCATGCGCTTGGCATCGAGCGCAAGATGGTCGATTCGTCCTTCGACATCGGGCAGCGCGATCGCGGCGAGTTCGCGTAGCCCCGCTCCGCGTTCCTTCGCCGGTGCGGGCGTTTGGGCTCGCGCCGAACAAGCGGCGACGAGCAGCATCAAAGTCATCGGGAAAATCAAGCGCATGTCGAACTCCATTCAGCAGGGACGAATCCGCAACACGATTGCAATCTACACCTGCGCGCTCGCCGGGTCACACGCGGCACGGCTCCGTCGCGCGCGCATCGACACCTCGAATTCGCAGCACGTGTCTTTGCGCCGCGTTTCAAGTTCCGCTATAAACCCGGTCGCATGAAGGAATTCCTCCAACCGCTGCTCGATTGGTATTTGCGTTCGCTCGAGGGCGGAGGCTACTGGCTCGTCGGCTTGTTGATGCTGATCGAGAGCACGGTGTTGCCCGTGCCCAGCGAACTGGTCATCCCTCCGGCGGCGCACCTCGCCCACACGAAGGGCGGCATGGAACTGTGGGGCATCGTCGTCGCCGGCACCGTCGGGTCGTGGTTGGGCGCATCGATCATGTACTGGTTTTCCAGGCTCGCCGGCCGTCCGCTGGCGCTGCGCTACGGCAAGTACGTCTTCATTTCAGCGGCGAAGGTCGAGGGTGCCGAACGCTGGGCGACGCACTACGGCTCGATGGGGATTTTCATTTCCAGGCTCTTGCCGGTGGTTCGCCACCTGATCGGGATTCCCGCGGGAATCGTGCGCATGGACTACCTGAAGTTCTCAGTGTTCACGCTGCTCGGATCGGCCGTGTGGTGCGGCGTGTTGTGCTGGGTCGGCGTGAAAATGGGCGAGGACATGTCGAAGACCGAGAACATGACCCACACGCTTTCGGTGTGGGGCGGCGGTCTCTTGCTCGCGATTGCGGCGCTCTACTACTTTTTCGTGCACCGCCAGATGAAGTCACAGCCGAAGTGATCGGCCAGAGATTCGAGAGCAGCTGCCTTCGTCGGACTCGGTGAATTCACCGCCCCCCCGATGATCCTTGTCGCAGGCCGGGATCCAGGCGGCAATGCCGCCCTCGGGCTGAGTCGCTCAATTCCGCTTCAGCTTCACGTAGCGAGTCACAGCAGGCTTGTCTCCTGCAGGAAAACCGACGGTCGCACTCGCGACACGCGCGTTGAAGATCCAGCGGCCGAGGTCACCGTCGTGTTGGCGACCTTCCTCGGGCATCGGGATTAGCGAGATGCGGAACTTGTCGCCCCAGCACGCGGGGATGTGAACCGGCTTCGACAGATCCTTTGCGGCTAGCGCGACGACGAAGTCTGGCTGCACGCGCCTGTCCGCCTCGACTTCTGTACTTACCGAGAGCAGCGCTCCCACCTGCTCGCCGATTTCGAGCGAGCTGGCGTCAATCTCGATCCAGCGTTGTCGATCGACGGTCAAGCTCACCGATTCGGTCGGGTGTTTACCCACTTCGACGATGGGGTTCCGCAGTTGTGGAGAACGCCAATTCTCATCATTGACGCTGATCGAGAGCCTGCCGCCGGCCAGGTCATGGAACTCGAATTCGCCTGCGCCATCGCTCAAGACCTGCAGCTCCACATTTTCGTAGCGTCCAAGTCCTCGCACGCGCGCGCCCGCGACCGGCTTTCCCGCCACGTCGAGCACGATGCCTCGTATGGAACTGCGCAGTTGCGGCACTTGCAGTGCAAGGACCATGGGCACACCGGCTTGGAACTTGGTCGCATCCCCCCGGCGTCAGGGTAGTTGCCGCCTGGTCTGAGGGGCCGCGGGGTCCCTGCACGGCTGTATGCAGCCGTGTAGGGCGCGGCTCCTGCTCTTCCTGCCCGGTAGGGCAGGACGCCCCCATGGGGGCGCGCGATTTCCGCGTTTCATGATCGTCGTCGGGGGCGTGGGAGGCACACACCGTGCCCTACTCAGAGAAATTCAAGCTACGCATGATCCAACGTCTCACCAGTCCCAACGCTCCGAGCGCGATGATGCTGTCGCGCGAAGTCGGCGTGTCGCAGCCGACGCTGTCGCTGTGGCTGCGTCGAGCTCGTAGGCTGCCGCCGATGACGAAAAAATCGCACCAGGACAGCAACCGCTCGTTCCGGGCCTCAAGGCGCCGCCGTTCTGCATTCCGATCTTCGTAACGCTGGACGTCCAAAGCGAGCAGCTCGTCCGTTCGCAGGCGTTGAGCGCAATCGCGGAAGAGGGTGGGGTCCCGGAAGCATTCTTTCGCCGCCTGCAGATTCTGGACATCCGTGATGTCGAGCGACTGGAACTCATCCAGGCCGCTTGCGCTCTCGTGGGCCGGCCCAGACGCGCGCGCGGCGGTTGCGCCGCTGTCGCGGATGCAACTCGAAGAGAACTCCCTGGCTCACCAAGTTGCACAGCGGGCGCTGCGCGCCATCGAGACTCGTTGAGCGCCGGCCTGGCCGGCTCTGACCGAGGATGACGGGTCGACGGCGCTACCTCGGCGCTTACGGCTTTTCATTCGCCATCGACGTGCTCGAGTGCCCGCATTGCGGCGCACGGCGCAAGCTGATCGCAATGATCTCAGACGGCGTCGTCGTGCGAAAAATCCTGGACCACCTCGGACTGCCGAGCGAGCCTCCAATCCTCGCGCGCTCACGCGTCGGCGAAGAACTGGCCTTTGGCGCGTGAGCTGAGCACCAGTGGACATCCGCGCGCGCACGCTCCCCGTGCGCGCAAGGCGACGCATTGCCACGCCAGCAAGAGCCTGACGCTCGAGCGCTGTCGGACGACACTTCGCGGCACACCAAGAACGCCTCGACCCTCAAAAACATGGCGAAAACGGCCGCTTCGCGGCCTCCATCTCCCTCCGGAGTGCGACCGTGACGGCATGATCAGGGGCTTGGAAGTACTATCCG
>JAYUOR010000353.1:0-3891 GCA_043760765.1 Planctomycetota bacterium
ATCGAGCAGCATGCGTCCGAGACCGCCGGGCCCGTCGAAAGCTCCTTCGGGGCGGATGGCACCCGGAAGCAGGAACGGCGGAACCACGAGTCCCGAAGACTGCGAGAGATTTTGGAGCGTGGGGAGGGCTGCGCCGAGCGGGAGTACGGCCGAGAAGACGTCGAGCTTGCCGATGCCGCCGGCCAGCGCGGCGCGTTCGCCCGCGCTGAAGACCAGGCCCGTGTTCGGGCGGAAGGCGAACTGGCCAACCTCGTCGATTGTGTCCGTGAAATTGGCGTTTGAGGTGAGCTGTACTTCGGGAGTCGCGACTTGCCAGGGCACGCGCGCCAGGAAGGCTTCGCGTGTCAGGCCTTCCGTACGCCAGGCGCACTGGCTGCCGTCGTCGGACACACTGAGGTACGGACCGTCGATCTGTTCGGGCAGATAGCCCGCAGGCGAAATGGCGGCCGGCGTCTGCGTGGCGCGCGCGACCGATCCATTGGCATCGACGACGTAGACATCCGACGACAATGCAGAGCTGCCCGCGACGAATATGCCGAAGTTGCCCGACGCCGAGAGCGCGACATCGCCGGAGTACCACGTGGGAGCCGGCGCGCCAAGATTCAGCGAACTTGCCTGGGCCGCGGGCGAACGCGTGAAGCTCTGCACGCCGTCCGTGTGCATAGCAAAGCCCCATTGCGGTGCGAGGAACAGACTCTGGGCGAGCCACAATCGCGCTGGCTGATTCGCTGTGCGATCGATCACGTTGCCAGTGGCGAGTTCGATCTCGAGCAGATCTCCGCCCGCTGGGCGCGTCGTCGCGCAGAGCATCCTCAGGCCGTCTGCGGAAGCGCAGACGCGCGCGAGGAAGGGATTCCGGTCGCTCGCAGGGCCAGTGCCCATGCGTCCGATGACCCGACTGGCCTGTCCGGCCGCATCGATCCAGAAGAAGCCAAAGCCGCGCGCTCCTGCGCCGAGATCCTCTTCAAATTGGAACAGCGAGCCGCGTTCCGCGGGCAGGCTGACACGGCTGGCTCCGGGCACGTCGTCGTGACGCCAACCTTGAGCCGGATCCGTGCGCGCCAATTCCGTGCGGCCATTCAGCTCCAAGGGCAGCAAACGAATCTGGCCCTGACCCAGGGGGAACCAAGGCGGACTGCCGCCGGCTAGGTCGCGTTGCTCGAGTGTGCCAAAGCCGGCGGGCAGGCCACGGAAAAGGACCGTGTGCGGCGACTGGGCCCATGCCGCGGCGCAGTGGGCGAGGCACACGGTTAGTGCGATCGGAAGAGTGCTGCGGCGCATGTTCATGAGCTCCTTGAAGAGTCTACCGGAGGAATGGAGCGCAACTTGCGTACCGAGCACTCATCGCCAGGTGAACTTGCCTTCGCAATGCCCCTGGGGTGCCCAGACAGGATTTGAACACTGTTTTTGGGGTCCGAAACCAATTCGCCTCACGCACAAGCTTCCCCATCGTCCAAACTTTGGACAATGAATCCCAGCCAACCCCCCGAATCCCAACGTCCCGCTGGATTCCGTTGGGTCCGTCAGTTGGCAGCCGGCGACGATGCGCAGGTCTGGCTGGCGGAGCGCGATGGAGGCGACGTGGTCGTGCGCCTCGAGACGGGGGTCAACGGTCAGGACTTGGCCGAGCTAGCCGTGCTCGCGAGTCTCGATCATCCCGGGCTGGCCCGCTTGGTTGAGCACGGATCGCTGCCCGGCGGCGGGCGCTATCTGGCGCGCGCCTGGATCCCCGGCATCGACCTGCGCGATTGGGTCGGCGCGCCGACCGCTCGCGATCCGCGCGCCATCGGCTCGATGATCGCGCGGCTATGTCTGCCGCTCGAAGCGCTGCACCGCGCGGGCTTCGTGCACGCCGACCTGAAGGCGCGCAACGTGATCGTCGACGCCGACGGCCGTGTGACCCTGACCGATTTCGGGCTGGCTCGCCGTTCCGGAGGCGCGCAGCTCGACGTCTCCGGTTCGGCGTTCGCGCTGGCGCCTGAAGTGCTGCGCGGCGAGTCGGTTGACGCTCGCGCAGACCTGTTCGCTCTCGGCGTCTTGATCGTCGATCTCTTCGGCGGCCTGCGCCATTCGGCGCGCGAGTTCTACGCCCGCTTTCCGGCCTGCGATTTTTTCACTGCGGCCGGCAGCACGCCCGCCGATCTGCCTGAGTGGATCTCGGACCTCGCGGCGCAGTTGGTCGAACGGGATCCCGGCGCGCGTCCCGCTTCCGCGGCGCAGATCGGACGCACGCTGTGCGCGCGGCTTGGCGAGCACGAGCGCGCGCGCGCCTTCGACGCTCAATTCGATCGCCCGCGATTTCCGATCCGTCGCGGACGGGAAGCGCTGTTCGAACGCTGGGCTCTGGATTTCGCGGCGCTCGAGGGGCGCGCCTGGGTGCGCATCGCACAGGGCGAGGATGCGACAGCGGTTGCGCGCGAACTGCGCGTGCTTGCAAGTCTCGCCGGCGCCAGTGTCTCGGGCGACCTGCCCTTGCGCGGCGGCACCGAAGCCGATGTCGAAGAATGGTTGGCGCGCAACCTTGAGCGGGCGCCGCGCGCCAGGCTTGCGTTGTTCGCTCTGGCCGGCAGTGATCTCAGTCAGCGCCGGGCAGTCAGCGCCCTGGCGCGCGGGCTGGACGCGCGCGATGCGCTCGTTGTCGTTTCGGAAGAAGCTCCGCCGTCGAACGCTGCAGGCTGGAGCGAATTCACGCTCGATGCGCCGACGCTCGCGGCCGTCGAGAGCTTCGTAGGGGGCTGGCTCGGAGAGGAATCGCCGGCCGTGCGCGCAAGGTTCGCGCAGGCACTTCACTCTGCGGGCGCAGGCAGCGCGGCGGGCATCGATCGTGCCGTGGAGCGCGCCTGGCGCTCGAGTGTCGTGCTTGCCGGTGGCCGCCTGCGGCCGGGTCGGCCGGTCACGGCGAGTGAACTTTGCGAGCCTGGTCCGTCAGACCTCGCGCGCCTCGATGATGCGGAATCGGCCGTCGTCGGTTTGCTCGCGCTGACTCGCGGCCGTGCTTTCGCAAGCGATTGCCTTGCCGCATTGGAGAATGATCCGGCGGCGCTGCGCCAGGTGCTTGCGCGTCTGGAGTCCATCGGTCTGTGCCGGCTCGCCAGCGGCGAAGGCGCGCCGCAGGTCGAGCTCTGCGAGCGCGTGGATCCGGCGCGCCTGCCGTTGCTGTTGCGCCGCAAGTCTGCGGCATGCCTCGCACAGGTGCTCGCGGCGCAGACCGCGCCAGGGAGACTGCAGACTTCGGCGCAAGCGCTGGCTCGCTGCGCGTGGTCCTACGTCGCCGGTCTCACGAGCGCCGGCGAACTTTCAGAGGCAATGGCGGCGGCTCGCGAAGCCGGCTCGCCCGAGGCGGCGATCGCCTGCGCCGAAGACGCGCGCTGGGCGCTGGGCGACGAATTCGAGTCGACCGCGCGCGCCGAATTGGCGCTTTCCTACGCGCAGGCGGGGGAGTTGGACCGCGCACTGGAGTTCGCTCCGGCGCTCGATCGATCCGCTGGGGTCGAGGATCGAGCGGCCGGCGAGCGCATTCGCGGCCGGGTCGCGCTCTTGCGCCACGAACCCGCCACGGCGCTGGAACACTTCGAGCGCGCCGCCCAACTCGATCGCGACGACGGCGGCGAGGCCTTGCTCGCGCGGATCCAGCTCTGCGCCCAGCTTGGCCGCGACGCCGATGTGCTCGGATTGGCGAAGAGCGTCCGCGAGCAGACACGCATTCAGCCGCGAGTCGCGCGCTCGATCGAGGTCTACGCCGCGATGAGCTGGCTGCGCAGCGGCGAGATCGGCCGCGCGCGCGAGTTGCTCGAACTCCAGCTCGCCGACGCCCGCGCCGCGCAGGATGTGCTGCGCGAGGCGCCGCTGTGCATGAACCTCGGCACGCTCGAGCGACGCGCCGGCGACCTC
>JAYUOR010000354.1:0-10351 GCA_043760765.1 Planctomycetota bacterium
GCGGCTGTTGTCGCGGTCCTTTCCGTTGCCGTTGGGGAAGTAGACGTTGGCGACCACCAGCTTGCCGTAGTGAGCGATCTGCACGCGACCTTCGTCGTCGAAACGCGGCTCGCCGAGACTGGTCTCGACTTTGTCGGGAGCGCGCCTGGAGAAGAGTGCAACGCCGCTGTATCCGGGCTTCTTCGCGGCGACGACGTGGACATGGCGATCCTTGGGACTGCGCAGCGGCTCAGGTATCTGCTCCTGGTTCGCGCGAACCTCCTGGACTCCGATGACATCGCCCTTCGAGGTTGCGAGCCACTTCGAAAAGCCCTTCGCCTCGCAGGCGCGGATGCCGTTGACGTTCCACGAGAGAATGCGCATGCCACCGTTCTACGCGCTGAGCGCAGTCTTTTCGATGTCGATCAGCTCCCGATCACGAATTGCAGGCCGTTCGACAGTTGCGCGTTGTTCGGGGCGGCGAAACCGTTGTCGCGGCCCCAGCATTGAGCGTCGACCAGCGTGCCCGGGACCATCAAGTAGGGCGCGGGAATTCCGCCGAGCGCTCCGACCGCGAACGCATTCAAGTCGAGCGAATAGACACCCGAGCAGTCGTTCGGCGGCGGATTCCCGCCCGAGTTGATCGGCACGGATCGCTTCAGCGGGACGTTGACGCAGCGCAATCCGCCTTGGAAAGGCGCAGCCGCCTGACCGCCATTGCTGTAGAGCACGAGGCCCGGCTTGTTGTTGAGGACGTTGATCGCCGTGATCGTGAAACCAAAGCCCGAGGTCGCGCTCGAAGTCCCGCTCGAACCGATCGATGGCGTGCAGCCGAGCGAATTGACCTTGGCCGTGCAGTAGGCCACCGGGCCGGGTGTGACGTACTGATTGAGCAGTACCGAGGCGCTCGAGCCGTTGCTGTTCGCCGTCGCCAAGTCAGGCTTGCCGTCGCCGTTCAGGTCGCCCATGGCGACCGAGTAGGGCAGGGCGGATGTGCCGAAGTGAAGCGGCGCTGCAAAATTCCCCAGGCCGCTGCCGCGCAGAATCGCCACGGTGTTCGAATCTCCGACCGAAGTCACGAGATCGATGATGCCGTCGCCGTCGAGATCGCCGATCGCAAGCGAAGTCGGATTGACGCCAACCGTGAGCGCCGTCGCCGGAGCAAAGTTGCCGAGCCCGTCGCCCAGCAGCATGGACACCGTGTCCGCAAGATTGTTCGCCGCGACCAGATCGGGCTTGCCGTCGCCGTTGAGATCGCCGATGGCGATCGCGATGGGCGTGTCGCCCACCGCGAAACTCACGGCTGGTGCGAAATTTCCCAATCCGTCGCCAAGCAGCACGGAGACGCTTCCGAGGGGCGACCAGGAGTTCGCCGTGACCAGGTCCAGCTTGCTGTCGCCATTGAGGTCGCCAATGGCGACTGCGTATGGCTGCAGTTGAGCCACGAAACTCGTGGCAGGCGCGAAACCACCCAGGCCATTGCCGAGCAGCACGGAGACATTCCCCGAGCAAGAATTGGCCGTGACGAGATCTGCGTTGTTGTCGCCGTTGAGGTCGCCGATCGCCACCGACCTCGGGCAGCTGCCCGTTGTGAAGTTCACGGCTGTCGCGAGACTCCCCAACCCGTTGCCGAGCAACACGGACACGTTGCCGGCGCCCGCATTCGCGCTGACCGCGTCCAGCTTGCCGTCGTGATTGAGATCGCCGATGGCGAGCGCTTGGGCCAATGAACCGGCTGGAAATGCAATGAAGGCCGCGAACCCGCCCGTTCCGTTGCCGAGCAGCAGGTCGACATTGCCACCATCCGCAGCGGCGAGATCCAACTTGCCGTCGTTGTTCATGTCGCCGATGGCCAGCGACCTCGGTGCGCCGGGAAGTCCGAATTTGCCCGCTCCGAATTTTCCGAGTCCGTCCCCGAGCAGAACCCAGACGGTGCTGTCATGACTCGGATAGAAATTTGCCGTAACCAGATCGAGCTTGCCGTCGCTGTTCAGGTCGCCGAGCGCAAGCGCGTTCGGGCGCAGGCCGACCGGGAAGCTCGTCTGGACTCCGAAGCTCCCCAGGCCATTGCCGAGTCGCACGGATGCACTCGCTGATCCCCAATTCGCCGTCGTCATGTCGAGCTTGCCGTCGCCGTTCACATCGCGCAGCGCGATTGAACTTGGCATCGTGCCCATGATGAACGTCGTCACGGCGCCGAAGCTCCCCATTCCATTGCCGAGTCGCACGGAGACGTCGTTCGTCCCTGCGTTGGCAGTTGCCAGATCGAGTTTCGAATCCGCATTGAGATCGCCAAGCGCGACTGCATAGGGCGAGAACCCGACCGCGAAGTTCACGGCGGCGCCAAAGCTCCCCAGGCCATTGCCGAGCAGCGCGGAGATGTTGTTCGAATCGCGATTGGCGGTGACGAGGTCGAGCTTGCTGTCGTTGTTGAGGTCGCCGATCGCGATCGAGCGCGGGAACGTAGCCACTGCGAAGTTCGCGGCCGCGCCAAAGGCGCCCAGACCGTTCCCCAGCAGCACCGAGACGTTGTTCGAACCGGAGTTCGCCGTCGCCAAATCGAGCTTGCTGTCCCCGTTGAGATCTCCGATGGCAATCGACCACGGACCTGTTCCGACGGCGAAACTGATCGCCGGCAACAAGCCACCCAGGCCGTTGCCAAGCAATAAGGAAATGTCGTTCGTTACGAAGTTGGCAGTTGCGAGGTCCGCCTCGCCGTCGCCATTGAGGTCGCCGATGGCGACTTCGTGCGGCCCGACACCCACCGCGTAATCGATCGACGCCGCGAAGTCGCCCAAGCCGCCGCCGAGCAGCACTGAGACGCTGTTGCCCGTAGAGTTCGCGGTCACCAGGTCGGGCTTGCCGTCGCCGTTCAGGTCACCGATGGCCACCGAGTAGGGCTCGACGCCGGTCAGATGCTGCTTCCCGGGGAAGTGCGGCGGACCGGATTGCGCGAAGGCGGCTGAACCCGCTCCGGCGAGAATGATCGAGGAGACGGCAAGGACCTTGATTGCCTTTCCGCCAGCAGAGCTGCAGGAAAGGGCCGAAATGAAGCGTGAGTCGTGCATGGCTGCGCCTTCGTGTGTCTGGGGGGCCACTCAGAACACGCAATCCGGCCGTGGGGGAGATCACGGCAATTCCGCGGGGCCCGGTCGAGGCGCTCGTGTTCCCCGCTGTTTCGTTGGTGCTCGCAGGCGGCAGTTTGCCGTCGATCGTCGGGTCGAGCAGGTTCCGTAGGGATCGCCTGGGCAGTCCCGGAAGCCACTCGCGACTCCGAGCGCTGGGCAGAGTGTTTTCCTTCGCGCTCTGGTCCTGCCTGCCTGCATATTGCACGTCGCATGGAATGGCTCAACTATCACCACCTGCTCTATTTCTGGTTGGTCGTGCGCGAGGGTGGTGTGGCCCGCGCTGCGGAAAAGCTGCACCTCTCGCATCCCACGGTCAGCACGCAGATCAAGCAACTCGAGCGCGCGCTGGGCGAAAAGTTGCTGGAGAAAAAAGGCCGGCGGCTCGTGCCGACCGAAGTCGGACAGATCGCCTATCGCTACGCCGATGAGATCTTCGGCCTCGGGCACGAACTGCTCGACACGGTCAAAGGCCGTCCCGGGGTCGGCCCGCTGCGCCTTGTCGTCGGAGTGACGCAGGCCATCCCCAAGCTCATCGCGCGTCGCTTGCTCGAACCCGCGCTGTCGTTGAAGGGCTTGCCTCCCGTGCGACTCGTCTGCCTCGAGGATCAAACCGAAAGACTGCTCGCTGAACTCGCGGCTCACAATCTGGATCTCGTGCTCTCCGACACGGCCGTTCCGCCGAGCAGTTCCGTGCGCGCCTTCCACCACGTGCTCGGCGAATGCGGCGTCACGATTTTCGCCACCAAGGAACTTGCCGCGCGCCACCGCCGCAACTTTCCGCGCTCGCTGGATGGCGCGCCTATTCTCCTGCCGACCGAGGGCTCGAATTTGCGGCGCGCACTCGAACAGTTCTTCGACCAGCATGGCCTGCGTCCACGCTTGGTTGCCGAATTCGAGGACAGCGCCCTGCTCAAGGTCTTTGGACAGGACGGTCTTGGCCTATTCCCCGTACCCAGCGCCATCGAGGATGACGTGCGCCGCCAGCACGGGGTCGAAGTCGTCGGGCGTCTGCCCGAAGTGCGCGAGCGCTTTTATGCCATCTCGGTCGAGCGGCGTCTCAAGAATCCGGCGGTGGTGGCGATCTGCGAAGCGGCGAGAAAGCGCCTGTTCCGCGATCCGCCGAACTGACGTCGTCAGACGTATTTGTCGCCGCGCACGACGCGCACACGATCGACGTAGGCGACGACCGCGAAGCGCGGAAAATACTCGCGAGCGAGTTCAGTCAGGATGCGCTCCGCACTCGCGCCGGAGACAAGCGTCTCGATCTTCACGTTGCCCTGCCATTCACCGGCGCGCACGCCACGCGAGCCTTCGCCGCGCACGTCGCCGATCGTCCAACCGCGCGCGCCCGCGGCCGAGATCAGCTCCAGTAGCCGTCTTTCGAGCACGGCCTCGGCGACGATCGTCACGCGTTCGAGCTCGACGGTCGCAAGTGCGTCAGGCGTTTTGGATCCAGCGGGCGAATTCATGGAAGAGTGGGATGCCTATGGCCAGGTTGAAGGGGAAGGTGATGCCCAGCGAGGAGGTCAAGTACAGCGCCGGATTCGCTTCGGGCAATGCGATCCGCACGGCGACGGGCGCGGCAATGTAGGAGGCGCTGGCGAGCATCGTCGCGAAGATGGTCGCTCCGCCGAGCGAAAGCCCCGCCGCGCTCCCCAGCGCCGCTCCGAGGAAGCCATTCACCAGCGGAGCTATCAGCGCGAAAGCGAGCAGGAACGGACCGACCTGGCGCAGATCGCGCAGGCGGCTCGCTGCCAAGAATCCCATGTCGATCAGGAACAGCGTCAGCACGCCTTTGAAAGGGGCGACGAACAGCGGGGCCACCGCCTCCGCGCCGCGCGCCCCCGCCAGGAAACCGATGACGATGCCGCCGAGCAGCAACAGGTTGCTCTTGCCCGTCAAGACCTCATGCAGCGAACTGCGCCACGAACTCTGCGCGCGCGCCGAGTGCGCGAGTGCGAGGGCGACCATGATGCCGGGCACTTCGAGGAACGCTACCAACGCTGCCAGGTAACCCTCGCTCGACAATGCGCGTGAATCGACGAACGTGCCGGCTGCGGTGAAGGTCACGATCGACACCGATCCGTAGTGCGCCGCCACTGCGGAAGAGTCCACGACCGAAAGCCGACCAAGTCGCCGCAATACGGCGTAGCAGGCGAGCGGGACGAGGATGCCGGCGAGCAGAGTCGCCGCCGCCGGCAGCGCAATCTCGGACGGCGAGACCTTGGCAAGTTCAGCGCCGCCCTTCAGTCCGATCGCGAGCAGCAGATACGAGCTGAGTGCTGAATGGACCTGATCGGGAAGGCGCAGGTCGCTTTTCGCCAGGGCGGCGACGATGCCCAGCGCGAAGCCGAGCACCATCGGCGACGTCAGATTGATGCGCAGGAGTTCGAGTGCATCCATCGTTCGACAGCGCTCGGAAGCGGAAACGAGAGCCGTCCGCAAAGCTCGCGCAGATTCGCCGCCAGTTCGTCCTCATCGCGAGCGCGCAGAGTCACGTGGCCGAGCTTGCGGCCCGCCGCCGGTTCCTTGCCATAAAGGTGGATGTGCGCGTCGGGTACCGCCAAGACCTGTTCCGTCGCGGGCAGGCGGCCGAGCAGGTTCAGCATCGCGCAGGCTCCGATCGCGCGCGTGCTGCCCAGCGGAAGCCCCGAAATCGCGCGCAGGTGGTTCTCGAACTGGCTGGTCTGCGCACCTTCGATCGTCCAATGGCCGCTGTTATGCACGCGTGGTGCGAGCTCGTTCGCGAGCAGCTTTCCTTCGAACTCGAACAACTCAAGCGCCAGCACGCCGACGTAGTCGAGTTCGTCGAGCAATGCATTCGCCATGGCTTCCGCGGCGCGGGCAAGCTCTTCGCTGCAGTGCGGCGCGGGCGCCAGCGAGAGGCGCAGGCAGCCGTTTTCGTGGTGATTCCAGGCCAGCGGATAGAACGCACGCAATCCGTCGCGGCCGCGAACGGCGATGATCGAAAGTTCGCGTTCGAAGGGCACGAAGCGTTCCAGGATCGCCGCGCGTGCGCCGAGCTCGCGCCGTGCGCCGGCAACGCTCTTCGAATCGCGCAGGACCCATTGGCCGCGGCCGTCGTAGCCACCGCGCCGCAGTTTCAAGACGGCGGGAAGGCCCACTTGCGCGATGGCGCGGTCCAGCCCAGCAGCGCCGTCGACGCCGGCGAAGGGCGAGCTTGGTACACCGAGCCGTTGGAAGAGCTCCTTCTGGGTGAGCCGATCTTGACTGAGCGCCAGCGCGCGCGGCGAGGGATCAACCGGCGCGGAGCGTGCCGCGCGCTCGAGGGTCGCTGGCTCAAAGTTTTCGTTTTCGAACGTTATGACGTCGAGGCCATGCACGAAGTCTTGCAGTCCCTCGATGCCGTCGTCGCCTAGTGAGCAGACCGGGCCCTGCTGTCCGGTCTTGCTGGCCGCGCCTCGCTCGAGGAAGCGAAATTCCTGACCGAGGGGTTGGCCCGCGAGTGCGAGCATCCGAGCGAGCTGTCCACTGCCCAAGACGCCGACTTTCATGTGGCCACTCGCGGATCGGAGTTCTTCAGTACTTCGGAGCGACGTGCAGCGCGGCGCGCGCCGAGCGTTTGGAGCAATCGTTCGTCCTGTCGGGCAAGAATGGCCGCTGCGAACAGAGCCGCGTTCTCAGCACCCGCTCTCCCGATCGCCAAAGTGCCGACGGGCACGCCAGAGGGCATTTGCGCGATCGAGAGTAAGGAGTCGATCCCACCGAGGTGGCGCGAGGGTACGGGGACACCGAGCACCGGCAAAAGTGTCTTCGCCGCGAGCATTCCCGGCAAATGGGCAGCGCCGCCGGCTCCGGCGATCAACACCTCGAAGCCCCGCGCTTCGGCCGATTCAGCGAATTCGAACAGGCGGTCGGGCGTGCGATGGGCGGACACGACCTCGACCTCGTGATCAATGCCAAGTTCGTCGAGCACCATGGCGGCATGCCGCAGGATCTTCCAGTCGGAGCGCGAGCCCATCACGACGGCCACGCGCGCGGGCCGGAGCGGTTGAAAAGCGTGTTGTTCCATGGCTCTTCTCGCTCAGCGTGGTGAGGGAAAGTGACGACGGCGATGCAGTCCATTCGAGCGCCAGTGACTGTTGTCCTGGAAGTGCTCGCGCGCGAAGACACGGGCCAGCGCGCGCCGCATGCGCTCCGCGGAATGATCGATCGCGGCGTACAAATCGCGATCGGTTTCCTGGACCTGCACCAAGCCGAGCCGGCTGTGGACCTGAAGACGGCAGCGCTTGTCCTCGCCGCCGCGCGGGCCGTTCTCGTCGGAGAGCAGTACGCGAACGTGCTTCACCTGGCTCCCGATTCGGCCCAGTGCGAACGCCAGGCGTCGCTCCAGGTATTCGTGGACCGCGGCGCACTGCTCGAGGCCTTTCCAGTGGGCAATGATCTTCATGTTCATCGGGCTCCTGCGTTTGAAGGTCGATCGGAACGCTTAGAGAATCGGGCCCGGGAGTCATGTAGACAATTTCATAGTTAAGAGATTTCATGTGTATTTTCTGAACATGTTGGCCGCGCTTGAGTCCTGGCTCACGCAGCAGCCGGCCGGCTTTCGATGGCCCTGCGAGCGGCGACCAGAGAAGCAGACGCCGAGTCCGCTGGTCGGTGCGGCACGCGCAGGTTCGCTACGTCAGGCGCAGGCCAGAACTTGGGGACTGCTGTTCGGGCACGCGCTGTATCCGAGCGCGTCGCTCAGCGTCGTGCTGTCGGGTGGAAAAAGGCCCGCAGCGCGGCCCAGGAACAGATGGCGAATCGTGACACGGTGTTGACGGTCTTTCCGTTCTCGCCACCGGCCTGAGCCAAGCGATCCAGGATGAGAAGGACGGGGTGGTCTTGCGTCCGAGTGCGTGCCCGGCAGGACCGGGCGCTCAGTAGTCGTGGCTGCGACGCTCGTCGTCGGTCCCGATCCACTGCTCGACGTGCACGCGCTCGTCGATCAGTGTGGCGAGCGCGGTCAGTTGTTCATTCAGATCGAGGAGGTCTTGCGAAATCGGCTGGCCCATCGCCTTCGCGCGCTTGACCTCTCCAGGCATGACCCAGTAGTTGGAAAAGTCCCGCGTTCGCCCATCGACATCGAGATGGAAGAACTCGAAAGTCCCATCGACCATCGTTGGGAGCTCTCCCGGGGTCCGCTCGAGGAAGTTCATGCCTTCGAAGCGGTCGAGGATCTCCAGCAGCACCTCGCTTGCAAGCGTGAATTCCGCCTTCCCGACGAGCTTCACCCAGCCTCGGCCTTCGTACTCGCCACGGCCGTCGCCGCGCAGGACGAGCGAGTAGGCCGGGCAGGAACCGAAACACGATGTTCGAGTGAACTGGATCTCGACTCCCGACAAATCTGGCGCACCACTCTTGTCGGGTATGGCGAGTCGCGGGTAGCGGGCGCTGGCCGCCGCGCGCTCGTCCTCTGTTGGAGCCATCGTATGCCGCGTGGATTCACACGCGGCGCTCCACGCAAGCAGCAGCATGAGCCCAACGGGGAGGATCGAGAATCGAAGACCGCGGTGACTCATCGCACGGCCAAAGAGACTACTCTCGTTTCAGGCCAGATCGAAGAGCAAGAACTCCGCCGCCGACTTCGCCCGCACTTCGAGCGATTTTTCATCGCTCAGCGCGAAACCGTCGCCCTGCCCGAGCGTTTTGCCCGCGGCCTCGACTTCCCCGCGCACGATCTGCAGCCAGCCGTGGCGGCCTGAATTGAACGCGTGAACGACGCTCTTGCCCGCGTCGAGTCGCGCGGTCCACAAATCGACGTCTTGATGCACCGTGAGCGCGCCATCTCGGCCGTCGTGGGCGGCGATCAATTGCAAGCGATTCGTCCTGCCTTCGCTGGGGAAGTGCTTCTGCTCGTATTCCGGCTTCAGGCCGCTCTTCTGCGGCAAGAGCCAGATCTGCAAGAGGCGCGTGCGCTCCTTCGGCGAAGGATTGAACTCGCTGTGGCGTACGCCGCTGCCCGCGCTCATGCGCTGCAGATCGCCGGGTTTGATCACCGACCCCGTTCCAAGACTGTCCTTGTGTTCGAGCGCGCCCTCGGCGATCCACGACAGGATCTCCATGTCGCGGTGGCCGTGGGTTCCAAAACCCTCGGCCGGCGCAATCAGGTCGTCATTGATCACGCGCAGCGCACGGAAGCCCATGTGCGCTGGGTCGTGGTACTCGCCGAACGAAAACGTGTGCGAGGTTTCGAGCCAGCCGAAATCGAAATGGCCGCGGTCGGCGGCTTTGCGGACTTTGATCATGTCGAAGGCTCCAGGGGCTTTGGAAAGCCAGGTACCTACGACACGCTGGAGCGCGAATCAATGCCGGCACGCCGGCAAGCGCTCACGACATCTCGAACAGCATGACCTCGGCGTCCTTGCGGGCGAAAAGGCTGAGGCATTCTTCGCCGGAGATGGCGGCACCGTCGCTTTGAGTCAACAGGTGTCCGTTGACTTCGATCACTCCGCGCAGGACTTGAACCCAGACGTGGCGCTCGAGAGGCAGCGCGTGCTCGAGCCGATCACCGTGCTGGAGCACGGACGAATACACGAAGGTGTCGTGCTTCAATGCGATCGACTGCGCGCGGCCGTCGGGCGAGGCGACCAGGCGCAGCTGGCTGCGGCGTTGCTGCGGCGTGAAGCTGATCTGTTCGGAACGCGCTTCGCGAACCGGCGAATTTGGCTTGAGCCAGACTTGCAGTACGCGCGAACGGCCGCGGCCAGTCGGGGCGAATTCACTGCGGTAGGAGCGTGTGCGCGCGACCGAGCCAGGCCGCAGTTTCTCATGCCGGCCCTGTTCGTCGACCAGGTCGAGTTCGCCCTCGAGCAAACAGGACAGCATGTCCATCGACTCGTCGGCGGCGTGCGAAACGCCACCACCGGCGGCGACTTCGTCTTCGTTGATCGCGCGCAGGGCTCGAAAGCCGGTGTGTTCGGGGTCCTGGAATTGCTCGCAGGAAAAGGTCAGGTAGCTGGTGGCGGGGCCGCGGCCGACTCGGCCACGTTCTTCCGCCCTTCGAATGGCGATCATGTGTTTTCAGATTCTTCGCGGCGTCGCATCAGGGGACACCGCCAACCCTCACTCTTGTTTGGTTCCGCCGTAGGGATCGGCAGTCGGACCGTTCGAACCTCTGTCTCAGTCCGGTTGCTTGTCCTGGACCCGGGACAGCCGAGATTCAAGCGCCCTGCAAGATCCTGCAAAGCGCGCTTGGCTCGCCGAACCGTACAGTGGCCCGATGCCTCTCCGCCACAGAT
>JAYUOR010000355.1:0-3876 GCA_043760765.1 Planctomycetota bacterium
GACCCAAGAGAAGCTCGCGTTCCGCGCCGACCTGGACCGCAGCTACCTCGGGCAGGTGGAGCGCGGCGAGGTCAACGTCTCGATCGACAACATTGGGAAGATCGCGCGGGGGCTGCGCGTGAGGCCGGCGGCGCTGTTTGAGGGTTCGGACGGGAAGTGATGGCGTTAGCGCGGTCTGGTACGTGTTCCGAGAGTGCGCCAGCCTGGCAGAAACCAAGGTGGCTTTTGGTGGGGCGGTCACACGGTCGATGCAACCCCGGGCGGAGGACGGTCCCCTCTCTCATGGGCCAGTGAGCGAGCGCGGAGGCTCGCCGTCATGCAGCCCGTGCCGCGAAAGCTGAAGAACGGCGACTGACTGCAGGTGCGTCGCCAGGACAGGGCAATTCTGAAAGACCCTGTGGCTAAGTTCGTGACAGCACGCCAGTACACTCGCACCCAATGGACAAATCGAAGGCTCGCGCTGAGGTCAGGTTCGCCCGCTGGTCATCGAGCCGGCGGGGCCGTCGGATTCTCTCGTTGATCTCGACCGGCATCGCCGCAATAGTCGCATTTTCCAGCGGAGGCGATTGGCGCAGCGTCGTCATGGTCGGGTTGGGCGTCTATCTCGTCCTGACAGAGATTCACGAATGGCTGGCAGCCTACGAGGAGAAGCGGCAACCCGAAATCGACAGAGCGATCGCACGTCGGCATCGAATCTCGTTGGGTTTTCACGGTAGGTCGCGCCTCATTTCCGAAAGCCACGGTGCGTGGATGCAGTCTCCACCGATCGAGATCGTGAACCACTCCACACGGATTCCCGCCTTGCTCCGATTCACCATGAGGCTCCGCTGTGGCGAGTTTCCTGTGCAGAGCTTCTTGGATCTCAACGACCAGAACCGAACTCACACCCGCGGCACATGGGAGGTGCCCCCTTCCGGCTCGTCGCGTATCTTGATTCGCTTTGCGCGGCTCCCGGAAGGCAAGCTCGATGAGGAACTCGCATTGGGGGCAACCATTGAGCTTTCTGACGAGAGGCGCCCCAGCTCGGACAAACGATTCATCCAAGGTGACTCGGGAGACTTTGATTTTCCCGGCGAGACCGACGCCGAACTGCCTTAAGGGTTGCTAGCTACGCCGATATGGCACTACGCATTGCGCTTGGATCGCTTTCCTTTGATTGCCCTTGCTACGCGCTCCCGGGCGACCCTCGCTCACGCAACATACGCAGCACCTCTTCCTCGACCTCCACGCCAGCCTCGCGCACCCGGCGCCACGTCTCGCCGTTGCGCGCGTGGTGCTCGTCGTGCGTGACCTCGTCCGCGTAGAGCGCGTCGACGTTGGCGCGCAGTTCGGCGACGAAGGCCACCGCCCCTGTCGCCGGCGTGCCGCGGGCTGCCTTCGTGGCCATGATCGAACTCCTCGCCTTCATGTCAGTCCTCGTAGATCCGCGTGCCGTCAAGCGTGATCCAGATCCGCGCGTCCTCTCGCGTCGCCATGGACACCACCGCGAGTCCAGTCCGCCGGTTCGTGCCGCGCTTGCCGCCGAACACATACTTGCGTCGCGCGTGATGGACGACCAGCGGCGTGCCCTCGGCGAACTCGACCCGAATCTTGCACTTGCCGACTCGACGGTCGTTGCAGTCAGTGACCGGCCAGAATCGTCCTGGTGATGAGCGTGCCCATGGGTGCTTCCTTGTCGCTGGCGCGTTCGTCGCGCTTGAACACATGAACGCTCAAGTCGCGGAACTGCTCAAGCGAATCCGACAGCAAGCCAGGGCCTTACACGGCCAAGGAGGATCCTCACGTGCGCGTCGAGTACGCTGTAGCACGGAGCTACGATGAGCAGGTGTCCACTGTGTCCAACTGCACCTCAACGAAGACTGCTGCGCCGGCGACGCCCCGTTAGCGGCTGGCGCACCAAACCCTGTGGCCCATCCCGCCGAGGTGCCGCCATTGCTACGGGCATGATGGGCCGCCACAACTCGTGCCCTTTCCGATCAAGGGAGGTGGACTAGCCCTCGACGAAACAGTGGCCGGCTTCGTTCGTCTTGCCTCGGATGATCCTGCAGCCGCTATATGCGCGCTCGCCCTCTAGATCCTCGATCATCCGCATGCCGTCGCGGTCTCCTCGCGGGCCAGAAATCAAGTACCCGTATCCGTCATCGCACGCGATTGCGATGACTGCGCCACTCTCGTCGAGGGCTGCGGCCTGCGGCTTGCCAGCCGAATAGGATCTCAGCCCGTAAGGGGTGGCCGCGGTGAACTTGTGGAGCTTTAGCGGATATTGCGTGGACATGTCCGTGAGTTTGACGAAAGCACCTTCTATGCGCCAGTGCGTAGCCTCAACTGGATGCGCCGGCCGGCGCTTGTGCAATATGGCGCGACGCAGAACGAGCTAGCGAGGGTCGTCAACAGGACGGTGTGGGCCAATGGGGGCGTCGATCCGATTGTGCAGCCAGGAACGGGTCGGCCCGCGGCAAAAAACGTCAAGGCATTGGAGAGTGTTTCACGCTGATTCCAGTCACCTCCTCAAAAAGTGCAAGCAGTTGCCTGGCCTTCTCAGGGTCTACATCCTTGGCCATCGCAACCAACTTCTTGAATTCGGCTGTAGCCAACTTGTCTTCCCGCTTCGCATTTGCTTCCTTGCCGTACACTCGCTTCGTCGGATTGTCAAAGATCTCGGAAAGGAGCCGTTGCACAAACGCAGCCCCGGATTCATTCCCTTCATCCCTCATGCGTTTGAGGAGGTCCTTGTACGGTTCGAGGCTTAAGCTTATAGCGGACTTGAATGCATACTCCTCTTCGGTTCGACGCTCATTTGCATACTGTCGAGATGCAAATACGATGGCGAAGGTGATCGGAATGACAGCTGAGAGCTTGATGAAAAAGGCGGGCTCAAGCCCCTGCAGGCCCTGTGCGACCTTCAAGGAATTCGCCAACCATGACGACAGCCAGATGCCAGCACCGACTGCAGCAATCATGACGACAGCCCATAGCCACTTGCCAACGGTCAAGCTTGCCCTTCTCTTGTCGAACGAATGGAACAACGAAGCGCCGGCCGCCTGCTGCAGATGTCCCTTTATTTCAACTTGGTAACCCTCGTTCCTTTCAACCACACTGGCCGTTCGAGCGACTAATTCCGTGACGTTCACTTCGGTCGAAGCGGAGAGTGCGCTCATTCGGGCTGTTGCATCTTTGACGACAACCCTCATCTCCTCCTTGTGTTCTTCGATGCTTGTGTAGAATTTATTCAGGGCCTCCATCTGCACCTGCGCCTTGGCGAGTTGCTCAGTCAGAACCGCGGCTTCTGCCTTTGCCTTGGCTGCACTCTCGCCCGCAGTTGCCGCGTCCGCCCTCGTAGTGGCGGATTGCTGAACAAGTACCTCGGTTGCAGCCGCAAGTCGCTGCTGCTGAGCCTTGATTTCAACCTGTTGTGCCTCGACGGCGTCTGTTTGCCCGACGAGGCGCTCGATCTGCTGCGAGTGCTTTGCGCCTGCAAGTTCCACTAGGGACAGCTTTTCGTTAGTCTGTTCAGCGAACCTTTTCGATGCGGTGGCAAGGATGTTCTCCACGAGCTCGTCGATCTTTCCGGCTTTTTCCTCGACTTTCTTTACCACTTTCTTCGCCGAGCGATTCTGCTCGGTCAGGCTCGCCACCAACACCGTTAGACTCTTTGAGTCGAATCCAAACGTGATGAGCCCACATCGTAGGCACGCCGCGTATAATTCGTCGGCAGCTGGCAGAACGGAGGCTGCGTTCCCTTCGGATGGACTCGCCGAGAGGGTACTGAGAGTGGCGACAAGATTCGCGACCAGCACCCTGATTTCTTCAGTGATGACGCGAGGAAGGTAATCAGGGTTCTCACCGGCATAGAACTGCTCAAGAGTGCTCAAAAGC
>JAYUOR010000356.1:0-3868 GCA_043760765.1 Planctomycetota bacterium
GCACGATCGCCGACGTGGTGCGCCCGCTTTGCGCGCAGGATTTGCCCGTGTTCGTGGTCGACGACGGCAGCGATGCGCAAACACATGAAAAACTGCGGGAATTGCAGCGACTCTTCCCCGGGGTGCGGGTCGAACACTTACCCGTCAACGGCGGTAAGGGCGCGGCGTTGATCCGTGGCTTCGAAATTCTCGAGCGCGAGGGGTTTTCCCACGCGCTCGTGCTCGATGCCGACGGCCAGCACGATACGAACGACGCCGCGATCTTCCTCGAGGCTGCCCGGCGCGAGCCCGAAGGATTGATCCTCGGCCAGCCGATCTTCGACGAAAGCGCGCCGAAGGCCCGGCTCTACGGCCGGCGCATCTCGCAGTTCTGGGTGCACATCGAGACGTTGTCGTTTTCGATCGCGGATCCGTTGTGCGGCTATCGCTGTTATCCGCTGCGCGCCACGAACGAGGTGCTGCGTTCCTACGTGCCGCGCACGCGCATGGACTTCGACCCTGAAATCGCCGTCAGGCTCGCCTGGCACGGCGCGCCGATGGTCAACGTGCCGACCAAAGTGCACTACCCGCGCGCGGGCATTTCGCATTTCAAGATGGGCAGCGACAACCTGCGCATCAGTTGGATGCACACGCGACTGTTCTTCGGCATGCTCGCGCGCCTGCCCGCGTTGCTGTTCTCGCGCGGCACGCGCGCGCAAAGGTCGGGCACGTGAGCTGGAACAAGGCGGCGGAACGCGGCTCGGTGGTCGGCATGCGCTTCGTCGTGCTGTGTCTGCGCATGTTCGGAATCCGTGTCGCGCGTTTCGTGAGCGAATTTCCGATCTTCTACTACTTCCTTTCCAGCGCGCGGGCCCGCCGCGCATCGCGGACCTATCTGTGTCGCGTGGCCGCTTTCCCCGCGGGTCTGCGCGCGCTCGTGAAGCAGCCCGACTCGTGGATGGTCTGGAAGCACTTTCGTTCGTTCGGACACAGCCTGGTCGATCGCGCCGCATTTTGGAGCGGACTTGGCGGACGCTTTCGGGTGGACTTCCCGGCGCGCCCCGCACTCGTGGCGCTGCGCGAACAGAAACGCGGCGCGCTGCTGCTCGGCGCGCACCTAGGCAGCATCGATGTGCTGCGCGCGCTGGCGACGCAGACCATGGCGCCGGTGAACTTCCTGATGTTTCGCAACGAAGCCCAGAAGTTCAACGCCGTTCTGCGCTCGATCGACAACAGCCACGAGAAGCTGCGCGCCATCGCCATCGACCCGGGCTCCATCCAGTTCGTCATCGAATTGCAAGCCGCCATCGCCCGTGGCGAACTGGTGGCGATCCTGGGGGACCGCGCCGACCTGGCGAGCGAGAAGCGCACGGCCCGCGCGACCTTTCTCGGCGCACAGGCGGCCTTCCCGCTTGGGCCCCTGTGGATCGCGCACCTGCTCGAATGTCCCGTGTACCTGCTGTTCGCCCTGAAACGCGGCCCGGATTCCTACGAGATCTGCCTCGAATCGTTTGCCGAGCGTATCCTGCTCGATCGCAAACGACGCGATCTCGACCTCCAGACTTGGCTCGAACGCTATGTTCGAAGGCTCGAGGCGCACTGTCTTTCCACGCCCCTGCAGTGGTTCAACTTCTACGATTTCTGGCCGGCCGAGAAGGCGAGCGCGCAAGCCGCGGCGGGTGGCGTTGTGCCTGGCCCCGGACCTGGGCTGATGCAAGAGAACACTCCAGGGCGAACCTGAAATGAGCAAGGCAGCCTCGAGTTCCGTCAGCGTCGGCGACCGCGATCTCACGATCGAGGACGTCGTGCTTCTGGCGAAGGGCCGCGCGCGCATCGCGCTGCCCAAGAGCCCGCAGTGGCGCCGGCGCATCGAGGACGGCTTCGCCTTGATCGAGCGGCGCATCGAAGCCGGTGCGGTCGTCTACGGCGTCAATACGGGCTACGGCGATTCCTGCAAGCGCGCGGTGCCGCCGCACCTGATTCGCGAGCTGCCGCTGAACCTGACGCGCTACCACGGCTGCGGCATGGGCGAGGAGTTCTCGCCCGAGACGACCGCCGCGATCTTGACCGCGCGCATCGCGTCCTTGGCGCGCGGATTCTCCGGCGTGCGCGTCGTGCTGCTGGAGCGCTTGTGCGCGCTGCTCAATGAGCGCGTGCTGCCCTTGATCCCACAAGAAGGTTCCGTGGGCGCGAGCGGCGACCTGACGCCTTTGTCCTACGTCGCGGCGGTGCTGGTCGGCGAGCGCGAAGTGCTCTACCGCTCGCAGCGCATGGCTGCAGCGCAAGCGCTTGCGCTGGCGCACATCGAACCGATTTCGCTCGCGCCCAAGGAAGCGCTGGCGATCATGAACGGAACGGCGGCGATGACCGGGCTTGCCTGCCTCGCCTTCGCGCGCGCGCAGCATCTCTTGGAACTCTCGAGCCGCATCAGCGCGATGGCGGTGCTTGCCCTGCGCGGCAACCCGGCGCACTTCGACGAGCGTCTTTTCCAGTTGAAACCCCACCCCGGGCAGATGCGCGCAGCGGCGCTGATCCGCGATTCCCTGCGCGACGCGCGCTGGGCGCGCAAGGACGCCGCCGATCCGATCCAGGATCCGTATTCGCTGCGCTGCGCGCCACACGTCTTGGGCGTGCTCGGCGACACGCTGCCCTGGATCCGAACGCTGGTCGAGTGCGAGCTCAACAGCGCGAACGACAATCCGCTGCTCGATCCCGAGCAGGATCTGGTCCTGCACGGCGGGCATTTCTACGGCGGCCACATCGCGATCGCGATGGACACCCTGAAGACCGCCGTCGCCAATATCGCGGACCTGCTCGATCGGCAGTTTGCCCTGCTGGTCGACGTGCGCACGAACCGCGGCCTTTCGGCCAATCTCTCCAGCTCGCCGAGCGAGCGCGCCAGCGTCAATCACGGCCTCAAGGCGGTACAGATCGCGAGTTCGGCGTGGACCGCCGAGGCGTTGAAGTTGTGCATGCCCGCAAGCGTTTTTTCGCGCTCGACGGAATGCCACAACCAGGACAAGGTCAGCATGGGCACGATTTCGGCCCGCGACGCGGTGCGCGTGCTGGAACTCACCGAGCAGGTAGCCGCGGCGATGTTGCTCGCGGTCGTCGAGGGTCTCGGTCAGCGTCTGCAGAGCGGCGAACTAGAACGCGCTTCGCTCAGCCCCGAGATCGAAGCGCTGTTCGCGAGCGTGCGCGAGGATTTCTCGCCGCTGGTCGAAGACCGACCGCTCGACGGAACACTGCGTCGCATCATGGAGCGAATCCATGCCCGCGACTTCGCGCTGGCAGCTCCGTCCAAGGCCCAGGCCGGCGGGCTGGCCAGGAAGGGCTCGCTGTGAACTTCGCCGCGCAACTCGCGCCACTGTTCCTGTGCGCGCTGATGGCGTTTTCGCAAACCGACGAGCGCCCGGCCGTACTGGCCCATCCGCTCGACGTCGAACATCCGCCGGCGGCTTTCGTCGCGGTCAACAAGTCGCTGCGCGAAACGAATTGCATCCGCGCCGACTTCGCCGAAGAGAAGAAAATCAAGGTTCTCAAACGGCCGCTCGTTTCCTCGGGAAACTTGATTTTCTGCGGCAAACTGGGCCTGTATCGAGCGTTGAAGACGCCCTTCGTCCAGGAGCTGTTGGTCCGGCCCGAGGGCATCGCGCAACGCGACGCCGCGGGCAAGGTCGAGAAGGTCGAAGTCGACAAACAGCCGCTCGCCCGGGGCTTCATCGACGCTTTCCTGTTGGTCTTCTCCGGCGACGACAAGGCGCTCGGCGCGCAGTTCGAGCTCTACTTCGACGGCACCGAAGCGGCGTGGAGCATGGGCTTCGTGCCGAAGAAAAAGCCGCTGTCGAAGTTTATCGCCAGCATGGTCGTGAGCGGCAAGCAAAACGTA
>JAYUOR010000357.1:0-10311 GCA_043760765.1 Planctomycetota bacterium
GAGCACCACACCGCGCGCCAGACGAAACGTGCCCAGATCCGTGCTCTCGCCCGGAGGCAGACTGGTTTCCTTCGCGATCAGCGGCGCAAATCCTTCCGCCTGCACTTCGATCCGCAGTCGGCCCGGGTCCAGCAGCGCGAGGCAAAACTTGCCGTCGCCGTCGCTCGCGGCCTCGCGCACCAACCCGCCGTTTGCAGGGGCATCGAGCGCGGCGCTGGCGCAGGTTTCATTCAGCGATGCGAGAACCTTCGCCGCCCCCACGGGCTTGTCCTGATCGTCGACCACGCGACCGGTCGCCTGCGTGCGCGCGCGAGTCTTCGGCTCGACGCGCATTCCGTCGAGCGTGAATTCATCGATCGCGCCGTCACGAAGATCGGCCCCCGCCGTCGCCATGGCGCCGCGCGCGGGTGTCGCCGCGCCTGACTCGGGCGCGGGTACCGACGCCTTCAGCACGGCGCGCCCGGCGTCAGGATCGATCGCGGGGATCACGACTCCCGGAGCTTCGATCGGCGGACGGCGCTCGGGCGTCGACTTGAGCGCCAACCAAACGCCAAGGGCGATCGTCGCTGCCAGGCAGCAGAGGACAAGCAGGGTGCGTCGGCCGGTCATGTTTCGGGGAAGATGTCCCACCCCCAAGCCTGCGGGGAACGCCCGGGGTGCGCAAGCGGACGACCGATCCGCGCACGGATTCCCGACGTTCCTTCAGTTCGCGGGGAACAGCGGCTTTCAACCCGGGCCACTCGCGTGGCCTACGGGTGCCGCTCGCATCAAGAACCGCTCAACTGTTCGATTCGAACAGGTTGCCCAGTCCGCCGAGGATCGAGCCTTCTTCCTTGCGCCGTCCGGTTTGCGGCGCGGCCTTGTAGATGCGGTCGGCGAGGCGCGAGAGCGGCAGCGATTGCAGCCAGACCTTGCCCGGGCCGGTGAGCTTCGCGAAAAACATGCCCTCGCCGCCGAACAACGCGGTCTTGATCTTTCCGACGTATTGGATGTCGTAGTCGACCGACGGTTGCAGCGCGACGAGGCAACCGGTGTCGACACGCAACGTCTCGCCTGGCGACAGTTCTAGCGCGTGCACCGTGCCACCGGCGTGCACGAAGCACAGGCCGTCACCTTCGAGGCGCTGCATGATGAAGCCCTCGCCGCCGAATAGACCGACGCCAAGACGCTTCTGGAAGGCGATCGACAGCGCGACGCCGCGCGCGGCGCACAGGAACGAATCCTTCTGACAGATCAGCGTGCCGCCGAGCGCACGCAGATCCATCGGCAGGATGTGGCCGGCGTAGGGCGCGGCGAAGGCGACCTTGCCGAGACTCTGACCGGAGTTCGTGAACACGGTCATGAACAGGCTCTCGCCGGTGAGCAGGCGCTTGCCCGCGCCGAACACGGCGTCCATGAAGCCGGTCTGCGGCTTGCTGCCGTCGCCGAAGATCGTTTCGAGCTCGATGCCCTGCGTCATGTACATCATCGTGCCCGCTTCCGCGACCGCGCTCTCGCCTGGATCGAGCGCGACTTCGACGAACTGCATCTCGGCTCCGTGCAGTTCGAAGTCGATCTCGTGGGCGCGGCGGCCCGGCACGCTCGGACGAGTGCTCGAGCCGGGCGCCGCGCTGCCCGCGCGCAGATACTGCGCAAATTGCGGCACTTTCGAGAGCGCCGTCCAACTCGTCATGCCCGCCGTGAACACCAGCGTGTCCGCGTCGATGCTGCCGTTCTTGACGTTGGAGATGATCTCGAAAGCGGAAACGGGGCCAACCTGGTGGCCGCCGATCGCCATGTACCACTGAGCTTCGTCGGGCATGGAATTCTGTTCGATGGAGTTGGGGTCTGGTGATTCTCTCAGGCGCCGTGCTGGTCGATCTGCTGCGCGGTTTCGCGCTCGATCTTGGCGGTCATTTCGGGCGTGAGTGCAAGGTTCGAAGCGACCTGCGCGAGGAAGATGCGCTCAGCTGCGTTGACTTCGTCGTCGGCGCGCAGAATCGTGAAGGCGAGCGTGTAGAGTTCGCGCTTCTGTTCGGGATCGCTGACTCCGCGCAGGATCAGCGCGAGCGGCCGCGGCGACTGCCATTCCGCGCGCATTTCATTCTCGAGGCCTGCGTCCTTGGCGCTCGAGGCCAGGCGGGCCATCTCTTCTTCGCCGAGTTGAGTGTCACAGCGCGCGGCGGCAATCATCAGGCGCAGCGCTCGCAGCGGCAGGTCGCTGACTGTTTGCGCAAGCGGCGGCACGATCGGCAGCGGCGGCACGATCGTGGCGGGCGCGCCGGATCCAAGACTGTCCAACGCGCGGCCCGAGCGATCGACGACGGTGGCTCCGGGATCGACTGGCCGCGGGGCGGAGGCCTGCGACGACGAATGATCCTTGAAGATCTGATAGGCAGCCACGGCGACTCCGGCCAGTCCGATCAGGCTCGACGTGCTCAGCATGGAGCGCTGCCCCCCGGCGAGAAAGCCGAGCGCTCGCTGGTGACTTTTGCCGCGCATCCCCATGGCGTTCTGGGCGACGGAAGTGAGCAGACTGGAAATGTTGAGCATCGGGCGAAGGACGGCTTGGAACTTCGGGAAGCGGCGGACGTGAGAGGGCCGACAGATTACTCGCTCCTGGGGTTACTATTCGTGCCCTCAAGTCTGGGCGAGCGCTCTGCGCTGGTCACGCGATCCTTGGCGCGGCATGATGCCGCGTCAGGAAGTCCATGCCCGGCCGCCATCTCCTTTTCATTTGCCTCGGCGCCGGCCTCTGGGCGACCGCGGGCTGCTCGCGCCCGGGCGCGGCGGGCGCGGCGGCGTCCGAGCAGCATCCGGATGCCCCCCGCGAGGTCATGGTGACGGTGGCGCAAGAGCAGGTCTGGGAGCGCGTGCTCCGGCTGACCGGCGAACTCGCGCCCGCCGAAGCGGCGACGATTTCTACGAAGGTCGCCGGCCGACTGGAATCCCTGGGCGTGGACGTCGGCAGCGTCGTCCACAAGGGCGACTGCGTCGCGAAGATCGAGGCGCGCGACTTCGAGTTGCGACTGGCGCAGGCGCGGGCCGCGGTCGATGCGGCGCGCGCCCTGCTCGGACTCGAGCCTCAAGCTCCCGCGAGCGCCATCGACGTCGATCAGATGCCGCTGGTGCGCGAGGCGCGCGCTGCGCTGGACCAGGCCGGGCTCGAACTCGAACGCCAGCAGAGCCTGCTCAAGAGCGGAGTCACGTCGCAGTCGGTGCTCGACAAGGCACGCAACGACGCGAGTGCCGCGGAGAGCCGTTGGCGGGCGACGAAGGAAACCATCGCGAACCGCCGAGCCACGCTGATCTTGCGCGAAACCGAGATGGCCCTGGCCGAGCAACAGTTCGCGGACACGAGCATCCTGGCGCCGTTCGACGGCATTGTTGCAGGGCGGCTCGCAGGCACGGGCGACTACATCAATGTTGGAGCGCCCCTGGCCCGCGTGCTGCGCAGCGATCCCGTGCGCCTGAAGCTGATCGTGCCGGAGCAATCGTCGAGCGCCGTGAAGATCGGCCAGGAACTGCGCGCGCACTTCGACTCCGGCGCGGCCGGCCAGGTTGCCCACGTCAAGCGTCTGGCACCGACGCTGGAAAACGGCGATCGCAGCCTGAGCATCGAAGCCGACATCGCCAACCCCGACGGCGCGCTGCGGCCAGGATCGTTCGTGCGCGCCGAGCTGGTGCTCGACAGCACCGCGCGGACGTTGGTGATTCCTCCGGCGGCGCTGGTGAGATTCGCGGGCATCGACAAAGTGTTCCTGGCGGAAAAGGACCTGGCCGTCGAGCGCCGGGTGAAAATCGGCCGCAGCGAAGCCGCGCGCATCGAGGTGCTCGACGGTCTGAAGGCCGGCGATTCGCTGGTCTTGGATCCAGGCAAGCTCCAGGGCGGAGCGCACCTGCGCGTGCGTCCGAAGGAATAGCGGACCAGCGATGCGGACACTCGTCGACCTCTTCATCAAGAGGCCCGTGTTCGCGGCGATGCTGATCGCGACCCTGGTCGTCGTCGGCCTGTACAGCTACGAGCGCCTGCGCGTCGACCGCTTTCCTTCCGTCGACCTGCCGACCGTGGTCGTGCGCACGGCGTTGCCGGGCGCGTCGGTCGAAGAGGTCGAGACGCTGGTCAGCCAGCGCATCGAAGAAGCCATCAACACGGTCGACGGCATCGATCAACTGCGCTCGATTTCGACCAACGGCTCGTCGCTGGTGATGATCACGTTCACGCTGGAGCGCGACATCGATACGGCCGCCCAGGACGTGCGCGATCGCGTCGCCGGTGTGCTGCGCGAGCTGCCGCCCGACATCCAGGCGCCGATCATTTCGAAGTTCGACAACGACCAGACGCCAGTGATCACTTTCGCGCTTTCGGCGAACCGGCCGATTCGCGAGTTGTCGGAGATCGCCGACAAGCTGATCAAGCCGCAGATCGAGAACTCGCTCGGAGTCGGCGAAGTGCGTCTGGTCGGCGCGGCCGAGCGCGCGATCAACGTATGGGTCGATGCCAAGCGGCTGGAAGCTTTCCACCTGCCGATTTCGGCGCTGGCGAGCGCGCTGCGGCGCCAGAACGTCGAAGTGCCCGGCGGCAACGTCACGAACGCGGAAAACGAGAGCGTGCTGCGCACCATGGGGCAGGTCGCGGATCCGCGCGATTTCGCCGAGCTGGTCGTGGCCACGATCGACGGCAGGCCGATTCGGCTTGGCGATCTGGCGCGCGTCGAGGATGGCACGAAGGAAGTGCGCTCGCTCTCGCGCTTGAACGGCGAGCCGTGTGTGACGCTCGAAGTCCGCCGCCAATCGGGCGCGAACACCGTCGAGGTGATCGACGGCGTCAAGGCGCGGCTCGAGCGCCTGGCGCCCGATCTGCCGAGCGACCTGCAGGTCACGGTGATCCGCGACCAATCGCGTTTCATCCTCGCGGCGCTGCACGAGATCAAGACACACCTGGTGCTCGGCAGCGTGCTGGCGAGCCTGGTCGTGCTCGTGTTCATGCGCTCCTGGCGCGCGACCTGGATCGCGGGCATCGCGATCCCCTGCTCGACGATCGCGAGCTTCGCTGTCATGGACGCGTTCGGCTTCACACTGAACAGCGTGACGATGCTGGCGCTCGTGCTGATGGTCGGCATCGTGATCGACGATGCGATCGTCGTGCTCGAGAACATCTTTCGCTTCGTCGAAGAAAAGGGCATGAGCCCCTTCGACGCGGCGCGCGAGGGTACGGCTGAGATCGCACTGGCCGTGATGGCGACGACCTTGTCGCTGGCCGTGATCTTCGTGCCGGTCTCGTTCATGTCGAGCATTTCCGGCCGCTTCCTGTTCCAGTTCGGCATCACGGCGGCGGCAGCGGTCCTCGTCAGCCTGCTCGTCTCGTTCACGTTGACGCCGATGATGAGCGCGCGTCTGTTGCGCGCACTGCCGCAACACTCAGGCGACAAACCGCGCTCGCGCAGCGGTTTCTACCGCTGGATCGAGCGCGGCTACATGGCGACGCTAGGCGGAGCCATGCGCTTTCGCTTCCTGGTCGCGCTGCTCGCGCTTGGCGTGGTCTATTCGGCCGTACCGCTCTACGGCCTCGTTCGCCAGGAGTACACGCCGACCGACGTCGACGAAGCCGAATTCGAAGTCAACGTCTCAGGCCCCGACGGCGCGAGCGTCGCCTCCATGGACGGTGTGATGCGCGAAGTCGAGGAACTGCTGCGCACGACACCGGGCGTGCGCACGGTGCTCTCGACCACCGGCGGAAGTTTCCTCAGTCAGACCAACCGCGGCGACGTGTTCATCCGCATCGCGCCGCACCTCGAGCGCACGATCAACCTCGAGCGCTGCATCGACGCCCTGAAGCGCGGCGAATTGCGCTCGGTCCTTGCGGGCAACTACACGCAGCGCGACGTGATGCTCGAAGTGCGCCGGCGACTTGCGCGCATCCCCCACGTGCGCTGCTCGGTGCGCAACTCGCCTTCGTTCAACATCGGCGGGGGCAATTTCGAGATCGACTTCTCGATCCTCGGTCCGAACCTGGAAAAACTGGCGGCCTACGGCGAGGAACTGCGCACACGCGCGATCGCGCTCGGCGGCATCGTGGACGCGGACACGACCCTGCGCCTCGAACAGCCCGAGTTGCGCACGATCATCGACCGTGAGCGCGCCTCGGACCTTGGCGTCGACATGCAGGACATCGCCAGCGCCTTGCGCACGATGGTCGGCGGCGATGATCGCGTGACGCGCTTTCGCGACCGCGACCTGGGCGAGGACTACGACGTCGAGCTGCGGCTCGAGCCGTCCGATCGCGACGCGTCTTCGCGGCTGGGCGAGTTGTTCGTACCCGCACATGGCGGAACGAGCATGCTGCGCCTGGACTCGGTCGCGCGCTTCGAAGCCGCCAAGAGTCCTTCGCGCGTCGATCGCATGGACCGTCAGCGCCAGGTTTCGTTGCGAGCCTCCGTCGCTCCGGGTTACGCGCTCGCTGACCGCCTGGCTGCCCTACGCGGGGCGAGCGCCGCGATGAACATGCCGCCGACCTACACGACGCGCATTTCAGGCCGCGGCCGCGAGCTCGAGCGCACCTTCTCCGAATTCCTGTGGGCCTTCTCGCTCTCGCTGGTCCTGATGTACGTGATCCTCGCCAGCCAATTCGAGAGCCTGGTGCACCCGTTGACGATTCTGCTGTCGTTGCCGCTGTCGGTGCCGTTCGCGATGCTCTCGCTGTACTTGAGCGAGAACACGCTCAACTTGTATTCAGCGCTTGGGATCCTGGTCCTTTTCGGCGTGGTGAAGAAGAATTCGATCCTGCAGATCGATCACACCAATCAATTGCGCGAACGCGGCCTGGATCGCGCGAACGCGATCCTGAATGCGAACCGCGATCGCCTGCGGCCGATCTTGATGACGACCTTGGCGCTGGTCGCCGGCATGTTGCCGCTCGCGCTCGGCAGCGGCCCGGGCGCCGAGGAACGTCGCGCCGTCGCGGTCGTAGTGATCGGCGGTCAGTTGCTCTCGCTGTTCCTGACCCTGATCGTCACCCCGGTCGCCTACAGCTACTTCGACGACCTCGGTAATTTGTTCCGCCGCGCGAAGCGTTGAGCGCGCATCGGCAAGTCAGCAGGACAATGGGCCGGCGGCTGCGCTGACGGCGGCACACAGCGCGCCCGAGGCGACGAGTTCGCGGGCCTTTTCGATGTCGGTGTGCAGGAAACGATCGGCGTCGTTGGGCGCGATGTGCTGACGCAGGAGATCGTAGGCGGCCTGGGCGCCGCGGCCGGCGCGCAGTTCGCGATGAAACTCGCGTGCTTGCGCCGCGCACAACACTTCGATCGCCAGCACGTACTCGACGTTGTCGACGATCGAACGCGCCTTGCGCGCGGCGGTGACGCCCATCGAAACGTGGTCCTCCTGATTGGCGCTGGTCGGAATCGTGTCCACCGAGGCGGGATGCGCGAGCGATTTGTTCTCGCTGGCCAACGCCGCGGCGGCGACCTGCGCGATCATCATGCCTGAGTGCAGACCAGGCTGCTTGACCAGGAATGCCGGCAGGTGGGACAGATCGGGGTTGACCAGTTGTTCGACCCGGCGTTCGGAAATGTTCGCAAGCGTGCACAGCGAGAGCGCGAGATAATCCATGGCCATGGAGATCGGCTGACCGTGGAACTGCCCCGCGCTCAACACTTCGCCGCTGTCGGGAAACAGGATCGGATTGTCCGTGACCGCGTTCACTTCGTGCGCCAGGACACCCTGCACGTGTTCGAGCGCGGTCTTGAACGCGCCGTGCACCTGCGGGATGCAGCGCAGCGAATATGGATCCTGGACGCGGTCGCAGTCGATATGACTCTTCAAGACCGCTGAGTCCGCCAGGCAGCGCCGCACGTTGTCCGAAGTCCGGTGATGGCCGGGATGGCCCTTGAGCGCGGCAAATCGCGCGTCGAAAGGCACCAGCGATCCTTGCAGCGCTTCGATCGAGAGCGACGCGATCGCATCCGCGGCCCGCGACAGATTGGCCGCGCGCAGCAGGACGCCCACGCCGATCGCTTTCATGATCTCGGTGCCGTTGATCAAAGCCAGACCTTCCTTGGCTTCGAGTTTCAGCGCACGCTCGCCGATCTGCGCGAGCCCCGCGGCCGCGCTCATGCGCACGCCGTCGACGAAGGCTTCGCCGTGGCCCATGTAGGCCGCGCACATGTGCGCGAGCGGCGCGAGATCGCCGCTGGCGCCGACCGATCCCTGCTGCGGCACGAGCGGCACGAAGCGCTTCTCGAACAGCCGCACGAGGAACTCGCAAACTTCCAGGCGCAGGCCGGAATGTCCGCGCAGGATTCCGTTGAGCCGCAGGACCTGCGCCGCGCGCACTTCGGCGATCGGCATCGGCGCGCCGACGCCACAGCAGTGCGAGAGCACCAGGTTGGTCTGCAACTGCACGAGATCCTCGCGCGCGATCGCGACGCTCTTCAGTTTGCCAAAGCCGGTCGTCAGCCCGTAGACGACGTCCCCGGCGGCGACGTGCTTTTCGACCAGCTCGCGGGCACGCCGCACGGCGTCCTTTGCCTTGGCTGCGATCGAAAGCCGCAGATCCTCAGCGCGAAAAATCGGCGCCAGATCTTCGAGCGTCAGACTCTGCCCATCGAGTTGTAGTTGCTTCACTGCGCGGGATTCTACGCCTCCGCCAGTCGCAGTCGCACTACGGCTTGCGGCCCGCGCGCAGCAAAGTGTCCGCGTCCTGGCCGTCGATCGCAGCCTGCGGCAGGCGAATCACCAAGGTCGTCTCACCCTCGAGCTTGAACCCGCGAGTGCCGCCGGATTCGGCGCTCGCGGGAATCTCCTGACCGCGCCACGACGTGCTCATGCGCCAAGTCCCAGGCGTCAGGCCCGAGATGACGTAGGGCTCATGGGCTGGGACGAGCTGCAGGTCGCGCGGCGCCCCCTGCACGCTGCATTCGACTTCGATCGCCTGATGGCGGCCGGGCATATCCAGGCGCAATTCGCTGCTGCCGCCGGCCGCGGCCTGAAGCGTCACGTCCACCGTTTCGTCGTTGGGCCCGACCAGCGCCGCGCCGCTCAGCAAGCCATCCGCCGAGCTGGCGATGAGGTAGCGCTTGGGCGCCTGCTTGGGATACGACGTGAACTGGAAACGGCCGTTGTGGTCGCTGACGGTTTCCTGCACGCCCATCGGAAAGTTGGGCAGCACTTCGGACTCGAGGAACTGCGCGGTCTCGCCGAAATAGGCGACCGTCGAGCCGACGCGATCGGGCGCTTCCAGCCGGACCTTCGCGCCCTGGGCGACGAGCCCGTCGCGCGTGCGCACCGTGCCGACAATCAGCGGCGCAGCCTCGAGGTTCACGACCGCGACCTGCGGCACGCCTTCCTGAAGCATGACCTCCGCGAAGGCCGGCTTGGCGTAGGCGCCCTGGTGAAACACATAGATGCGCACTCTGACGCCCGCGGGCAGGCCGTCGAGGTGCACGCGCGATCCGGCCGGCACGCTGACCGGACTCTTCGTGCGCCAGGGAAAGCCGCGCTGCGCGGAAGAACTTGCGTTCATCAGGACAGCCGTCGCCGGCATGGCGCCACCGATGGCCTCGGGTATCTCGATGTCCAGTTCAGCTTCGGGCAACAGCGTGAACACCAAGCGATCGTTGGTCTGGCGCGCGGCGATGGTGACCAGCTCGAAGTGCGCCGCGTAGCCCTGCTTCGAAACCATGCACACCAGGTCGAGGCCGCAGGGCACCGTTGGGAAGAGGAAAGCGCCTTCGGGATCCGTGTAGAGCATCTGGCCGTCCAATTCGATGCTCGCGCCCTCGATCGGTCTACCCTCGCGGTCGAGCACGCGACCCGCAGCCGATCCCGGCATGCCGAAGCCCAGATTCAACAGCGTCTCCGATCCGCCGCGCAGGCGCACTTCGCGCCGCACCGCAGATTCATTGCCCGCGCCGATCTCGACCACCGAAAGTCCTGGGTAGAGATCCGAGGCGCCGAACTTTCCGGAAGCATTGCTCCTGAGCACGCGCCCCACGTTGGGTCCGGCGACGAACTTCACGGTTCCGGCCAGACCGTCGCCAACTCCGCTCGTGATCGAGCCCGTTAGACGCGCCGTGGCGCTCGCGCCGAGTGCAGCTGTTCCCGCTGCATGCGGGATTCCGGCAGCCTCGATCAACTCGAGGCGCACACTCAGCGGCCAGGCGACCGTGGTCTTGTCCGGATCCCCCACGGCGACCAACGGGTCATCGACATTCGCAGGCAAGAGCAGCGCCGAGCCCGCAGCGTCCTGCGGGTTCGCCGCTGGATTCGGTCCGCCCGGAATCGTCAGAATGTCGCCTGGTTGCGGCGGCTGCTTTGGATCCGTGCCGA
>JAYUOR010000358.1:0-3863 GCA_043760765.1 Planctomycetota bacterium
AACGCGCAGTAACCCAGAGACAAGAACAGCGCGCGTCTGCCGACACCCGTCAATCCGCCTCGCACGAAGTAGTACAGCGGGAAGACCATCAGAATGGTCCAGCTCGAACCGCGCACGAAGTCGGCGAGGTAGCGCCCACCGTCGAGCCAGCGTTCGACGTTCGAGTTGCTCCAGGCATGCGTGAAGGGGGAGATCCAGCTGCCGAACAACTGATGGCGAAGCAGCGCCATCAGGCCGACGAACGCAGCGACCGGCGCGAAGCAGCGCAACATGCTGATTCTTGGCTCAGCGGATTGCCGCAGCATTTCCGCCAGCTCGATCAGGAAGAGCATCGCCGCGAAGGCCATGCCCTCTTCGCGCGTCGCCACGCACAGGCACAGTGCAACGATCAGGGGGCGTTTCGACTTGCGCTCGTAAGCCAGGAAACTCCAAACGATCAACAATCCGAACGTTGCAGTCTCCGCGCCGCTGGCGGCCGCGGCGGCGATGCCGCCGCTGACCACGAACAACAGTGGAGCGATCACTCCCGCCAGGCGGCCCGGCGAGAAGCGCGCCAGCACCAGGACGGTGATCAGCGCGCTCAGCGTGCCTAGCACTTGGCAGAAGGTCGTAACGGTCAGCTCGAAACGTGTCCCGATCGCAGCGAGCGCCACCCACAAGAACGACGGAAAACTCTCGACCGGCTTTCCACCTTGGTCCCAGGCCAGGCTCCCGGTCTCGAGCAGGTTTCGCGCGACCCGGAAAGTCACGTGGGCCTCGTCGTAGGGCGGCGCGAACGCGCCCGTCATGCCTTTGTGGATCGCCAGCATGTGCGCCAGCAAGATCGCCAGCGTCAGCGACAGCGCGAGTGTGCGATTCATGCGGGCTCCCGGCGCAGTCTGCCGCCCCGCGGCGCCCGGGTCTACGGCCGCTTGCGCGCGGCGAAAGTCGGTAGCGCCGCCCAGGCGCTGGCGCCCGCTTCGACGGCGAGTTCCTCGATCGTCGAACCGCCTTCGCCGGCGCGGCAGCTGACGCGATATTTTCCAGGCGGCACATCCTGGAATTGAAAGCGGCCGTCGGGGCCGGTCGAACAGGGCGGCCAGACGCGGCTCTCGTTCGCGATCTCGTTCATGAGCACCAGCGCGCCCTCCAGTGCGCGTCCGAGGTCGTCACGAACTTCGCCCTCGATGCGACCGCGTGCCAGTTCAATTGTGAGCGCGGTGCTCTCGCCCTGGAACTCCAGTTCACGGACATTCGCGGCCGCAAGATCTGGCCATGATCCTCCTGCGGCCCATGGCGGAAGGACCTTGAGCAGGTAGCGGCCGTGAGCGAGACCCTCGAACACAAAATTTCCGCTCGCATCGCAGACGGTCGAGCGCGGCAATGTGCCGCCCAGTTCTGAAGCTCGGGCAGCCGGCAGCAGCAGCAGCTCATATCCCGCCGCGCTCTCGGGGCCGGCCCAGACCAGTTCGCCAGCGCAGCGCGATCGAGCGATGTCGTGCAACGCCTGCGGCAGCGTCGCGGGCGGCTGCAGTTCGATCTGCCGCACGCCGGCGGCGGGCTCGATGTCGAGCTCGAGGCCCGGATGGGGGAAAGCGATCACGGCGAGCCTCGACTTGCCCGGCGAAAGGCCGTTCAGCGCGGCTGTGCCATCCGCTTTCGTGATGGCCCAGATCACCGAGACACCGCCGCGCACCACGAGTGCCGCGCCGGGAATCGGCTGCCCGGCGCTGTCGACGATGCGCAGGACCAGGCGGTCACTGCGGTCTGGCGTGGAGTCGTCACTGGCCCCGAGCGGGTCGATGAGCTTGGGCAGAATTGGCGCCGAGACTGGCTCGAAATCACTCAGCCTTGCCTGCGGGACTGCGCCGCTGCGCGAGAGCAATCCACCGATCAATATGGAGAAGATCAGGCAGGTGAAGATCGCGGCGATACGCTGCACTCGGAAAATTACCCAGGGAAAGGTGTTGGGCTGACCAGCTATAGACACCCGCTGCGGCCCCGTCCAGCCCGTGATTCGTCCTGCTGGCGCCCAGAGCCCGCCGGACCCGCGGGTCTGCGCGTGGCGGCGTCTGCTGAACGTAGCTAGACTGGTGCGCTTCGAACGGGCAATTCTGCGGGCCTCGGGCCCCGCCGGGTGCTTTTTGCCTCCTCCATGCTTATTCGCCTCAGGAAGAAGCTCGCCCCAGGCGAGATCGAATCGATCCTCGAACTGGCGCGCGAGCTCTCGCTCGAGCCCCGTTTCCTGGATCACGACCGCGAGTACCTCGAATTGACCGGTCCCGGTCGGCCCGAGCACCGCTCGCGCTTCGAGGACCTAGCCGTGGTGCACTCGATCCTCGACGCCGGCGCCTCGCGCGAGCTGCACGAGCGCGCTCCCGGCCGCGCCGACACCCAGGTTCAGGTTGGCGCCGCTCGATTCGGAGGCGGAGCCGTTTCCCTGATCGCCGGTCCCTGCGCGATCGAAACCTACGAGCGCACGCTCGAAATCGCGCGCGCAGTGCGCGAACGCGGTGCTCTGGCGATGCGCGGGGGCGCCTTCAAGCCGCGCACTTCGCCCTACTCCTTCCAAGGCACGCGCAGCAAAGGACTCGAAATCCTCGAGCGCGTGCGCGTCGAGACCGGACTTGCGATCGTCACCGAAGTCCTCGATCCGCGCGAGGTCGAGGCCGTCGGCGAAGCCGCGGACATGTTCCAGATCGGCTCGCGCAACATGTTCAACGCGCCGCTCCTGATCGAGGTCGGCCGCACGAAGAAACCGGTTCTGCTCAAGCGCGGTTTCATGGCCACGCTGCGCGAGTTCGTGCTGGCCGCCGAGTACATCCTGTCGGCCGGAAACAGCCAGGTCGTGCTATGCGAGCGCGGCGTGCGCGGCTTCGACTCCACGTCGCGCAACCTGCTCGACGTCGGCGGAGTGGCCTTCCTCAAGCGCCACACGCACTTGCCCGTGATCGTCGATCCCTCGCACGCTGCCGGCCGCGGCGACCTCGTCCGTCCGCTGGCTCGCGCCGGTCTGGCCGCGGGCGCCGACGGGTTGATCGTCGAAGTCCACACCTGTCCGTCCGAGGTGCACTCTGACGGCAATCAGGCCATTTCTCCCGCCGAATTCGAACGCCTCGCCAACGACGCGCGCGCACTGGTGGCGCTCGATGGCCGGCGCCTGGTCGATGGCGCTTCGCTCACAGCCAAGGGCTCCGCGTGACGCGCACGCCGTTCATTGCCGGCAACTGGAAGATGAACCTCGACCGGCGCACCGCCGTGGCGCTGGCCCGCACGTTGGCGCAGCGCTCGGTTGCCTGGTCGAACCGCGAAGTGGCCATCTTTCCGCCCTTTGTCTATTTGGACGAGATTGCGCGAGCCGTCGCCGGATCGTCCCTCCAGGTCGGCGGCCAGAATCTCTGCGACGAAAAGAGCGGAGCGTTCACCGGTGAAATCAGCGCGGCGATGCTCAAGGACGTCGGCGCGACGCTGGTGCTGTGCGGGCACTCCGAACGCCGCCACCTCTATGGCGAGGACGATCGGCTGATCAACCGCAAGTTGCACGCGGCCCTGGACGCGGGGCTCGACGCGATCTTGTGCGTCGGCGAGACCGCCGAGGAGCGCAAATCGGGCTCGACCGAGCAGCGCATCAGCCGCCAGCTCGCCTTGGGCTTGGCTGGCGTCCAGGAAGGCGATCTGGACCGGGTCACGCTGGCCTACGAGCCGGTCTGGGCCATCGGTACCGGCAAGACCGCCACACCGGCACAGGCGCAGGCAGTGCATGCGTTCATTCGTACCCGTATTGCCAAACGCGACGCCAGTGTTGCGTCAAACATGCAAATTTTGTACGGCGGCAGCGTCAAGTCCGCCAACGCCAAGGAGTTGTTCGCCTGTGCGGACATCGA
>JAYUOR010000359.1:0-3851 GCA_043760765.1 Planctomycetota bacterium
TGGACCAAGGATCTTTCGAGCGACAAGGACTTCTATAACGTCGGGCTGACCTACGATCGGAACTCGAACATTCTGAGCTCCGACGACTCGGTGCACGCGGGCTTCGACGGCCTCTACGAGATGGACAAGCTGAACCGCCTCACAGTCGCTGATGAAGGCACTCTGTCGGGCGGCTCCATTACAAGCCGGACTCGCAAGCAGGAATGGACGCTGACCCAAACCGGCAACTGGACCGAGGACAAGCTCGACCTGAACGGCGACGGCGACGCGAGCGACACGAACGAATGGGACGACACGAAGACCTTCAATAAGGTCAACGAAATCGGGACGCGCGATCTGGACACAACCCCGGGCACGACGGGTAACAACTACACCCTGGCCTACGATCCGGCCGGGAACATGACGAACGACGGAGTCGACTACAAGTACGAGTGGGACGGCTTCTACAGGCTCAGGAAGGTGAAAACCCAGGGCGGCGCCCTGGTGGCCGAGTACCGCTACAACGGCCTGGGCTACAGAATCGCCGTCCACGAGGACACCGACACGGATGCCGACGTAGACGGCTCGGACCTGTGGTACTACTCTGCGTACGACGAGAACTGGCGCATCGTGGGGACGTACAGAGGCACAGACACAGACCCGAAGGAGCGCTTCGTCCACCAGCAGGCGGGCGCGGGCGGGTTTGGCGGTAGCTCGTACATTGACTTGGTGGCGTTCCGGGAGAAGGACGCGAACACCGGGTGGACCACGGCGAGCGATGGAACGCTGGAAGAGCGGCTTTACTATTGCCAGAACCAGCACGCGGACGTGGTCGCGATCGTGGCGGCGGCCGGAAGCCAGCGCGAGATGGATCGGTATTCCGCCTACGGCGTGCCGTTTGGGCTGCCGGAGGGCGACTCGAATTCCGATGGCGTCTCGAATGGGACCGATCGAACGGTCATTCAGGGATGGATCAATGGGAGCGCGTACGACGTGCGCGGCGATGTCGATTTGGATGGTGATGTTGACGCGACGGACAAGACGATCGTCACGAACCTGGCAGTCGTGACACTGGGGAGAGGGGTGTTGTCGGCGGCGGCGGTCGGGAATCGCGGAGGCCAGGCGGGTTATGAATGCAGCCGATTGACTTTTATCACTCAATACTCTGTGCGGCATCGCCACTTTCAGAGTCCATTAGGCGTTTGGGAATCGAGAGATCCCCTTGGTTATTTCGATGGCGCAAATCTCTTCGCCTACGTTCGAAGCAACCCTGTTGCCTCGCAAGATCCGTATGGACTAGGAGGTACCGTAAAAGTTTTGCCGCACGACAATACGGCCACCACAATAATATTAGACGGTAGAGACAAAAATGGATCAACTTTTGATCACCCAAAGGCGTCGGGCTGCATTCAAAATTCAGGAGGGGAGTCGAGCGGCAAGGGCATGTCGCCGCCGGACAAGATTGATGATGTAGACGAGATTTATATTTGCACTCCAACCTCAGGCGGAGCGCACTGTTGCACCTATCAGGTCGCGCTCGATGGAGATTGCGTCATCGACATGAAGGCTGGCAAGATTACTTGTACTCGGTGGGAGTTCTCGTGGAGCCCGATCGGCAAATGCGACGATAATGCGACTCAAGGAGACATTCTGAAGAAGGCTACAGAGAATTGCAAGAAGGGCGTGCCTCCACTGCCTCAAACACCATGAGGTCTTACACCTGCCAGCCGTAGGTTCACCGCGGATGTGTTTCCAGGGGTGTAGATTGGTACGAAGACTTGGATTGGGTGTACTCGCCGTCGTGTGTTGCCTGGCGATTGGACTGCTGTTTCTCGGGCCTTGGCGGTTAATTGCAGACCCGCTGAGGACTCTAGCTATCGCAAAAATCGAACTACCTCAACTTAAGGGGGGCATCGGAGACCTGGTATTTCTAGGACGATCGCGGACGTCGAGACTGCCGGATTCCCTATTAATTGCAGTGGCCGCGAGCGAGGCCCATGGAACAGGCATTGCTTATTATCTTGACCCTGCTTCAGGCGCCGTAGTTGCAACAATTCGAGGCTCAAAAATCGGTACTTTCTTTGACGATCGGACTTTTCCTATTCCGGACTGCACCGGGGACGGGCTCCCGGAGTTGGTCTGCGAAAGCAATGAACGCGCCATTACAATTGTATCATCCAGCAGCTGTGTCCTCGCAACGCTTCGGCTGAATGCGCCGAACGCAATCTCAGACATACTCGAGGTGCTCCCCGAGGCACCGGGCGATTTCGATATCTATTGTTCGGCTTACGGGAACTCCCCGACGCTCATGATGTTCAAATATGTGGGTGGCGCAATGACATTGGACTGGCAGCTGCCTCTAGGCGCATATTCAGCCCACGTTCCCAGCGAGAGCGCGCTGAGGGTTGTAGCTCTGCGCGCCCTGGTCGTGAAGGACACCGGTAAGGCAGAAGCGCTCATTGCATTCGTACAATCAAAATCTACCGCACTCGATGACTTCGGAGTTGCATTGGAGCGCGGCATGGCAATAAGCTTGGTGCGATTAGGCAGTGGCGGGAAGCCGACAGAGGTTGTGGCCGTCACCGGGATTCCAACTGCTAGAGATGTTTTGGTCGGGGATACATTATTTCTAGGTGAAGAAACGACAACTTCGGCTCTGGTGTCGACGCCGGAGTCGATATACGCTGTTGATGCGACAGGCAGGGCAAAACAGTTCGCTATGTGTCCTCGCAAATCGGAATTCATTGGGCCTCCGCTGGCATTGGGCAAGCGGGCAAGGGACGGTGCCGTCATCGTGGCAATTGCTGCAGCCCGGATGGTGGATGAGGCGCGGTCAGGCGTTCACGCTTCAGAAGACTACCTAATTGGCCCCCTCCAAGCGCATGCCTGGCAGGGGGCGATTCGTGTGGGGAGAGCGTGGTCGACATATAGATCCATTGCTGGATGTGCAGATATTGATAAGGACGGAGAATTCGATGTAATTGTGGCGCAAGTTCAATCGGAAGGCGATGATTTTGCAGACGGAGTAATGAAAGGCATCATGGCGGCACCGACTGAGGTCTTCGTATTGTCGGGGAAACAGTTTAATGGATGGAAATAATTAATGCCCTTTCCGAAAACCTCGTCCGCAGCTCCGACGCGGCAATTACCGGGGAATCCACGAGTACTGTGCCGAATCTGCTCGCGATTTCAACGGCGGTCAGGGCGCGAACATCGCTGATCGTCGATCCGAAGCTCATGCGGCCCCGGCGAAACGCGGTCATCAGCTCCTGAGCTCACGGTTGGCCCCGAATTCCGGGCAGGAATCCAGCTCGCCTCCGCCGTGCGCAGCGATCGAACCGTCACGCAACCCGGCGATAGCGGTGATGCAGCCCGCGGAGATGCTCGAACGAATCATGCGGCCATCCCTCAGGTTCGAGGCTCAAGCCGTCACCCGCATTGTCGTTCTTCGCTACTCCACGATCGCCGCGTTGATGGCCGCTTGCATGGCCGCGAGGTTCGAGTCGAGTCGGCTCTTGGCCTGCGCGACGTCTTGGTTCGAGCGAGCTGCAGAAAGCACGGCCGCGTGCTCAGGTCCCGTCTGTCCACCGTAGCGTGGCGCGATCTTTTCGTTCGACAAAGCGTCACGCAGCGCGACCCACTGAACTTCGCTGCGATCGACGAGCAAAAATTCCATCGGCATTTCCCAGCTCTTGTTCGCGCGGATGCTCGCGAGTTGCGTGCGTTGCCCCTGCGAGAGAAGCGCTTCGGCCGGCGCGCGTGCCGCAGTCAACGCCGCATCGCGCGTGTTCTTCGCGGTCGCCATGCCCGCAAGCTGCGCCTGATACTCGGTCACGTCCTCGGCAGATCCCTTGCCGCTCTCGATCTTTCGG
>JAYUOR010000360.1:0-3849 GCA_043760765.1 Planctomycetota bacterium
GGTAAGCCGTGTGCGGGAAAACCGCAAGCACGGTTTGAAAGGGGGTCTTGATGGACCGTCGCACTGGCAACAGTGGGGCTGTAAATAAGGATCTACCAAAAAAACGATTTCCGTGGGTCTGCGCGTTCGCCGCATCCATCGCCGGCTGTCAGTCCGCCGATTTGCCCGCGCCGGAGACTCGAGCAGAGCCGCAGCCGGCCGTCGAGGCACGCGCCTCGCAGCTCACGCTCGACAAGGTCTTCGAACTGGCCACGAAGCTGCGCATACCCGCCTCGAGTTTCGGGGGCTGGATAGGCGACGGGCACGCGTACCTTGCGACCGAGGGCCAGGCGGAGTCGAGCAGCCTGGTCGTCGTCGACGCTGCGAGCGCGCAGGCTAGGCCGTTCTGCGACGTCGCGCGGATGGAGGCGGCGCTGGCGGGCCTGCCTGGCTTCAAACCCGAGTTGGCCAAGGCGCTTGCTCAGCGCAAGACCTTCGATCGGTCGAAGGACAACACTCAGGCACTGTTCAACGAAGAACACGATCTCTTCGTCTATCACTTCGACAGCGGCGTGGCCGTGCGCTTGACCAGCGACAGCGCCGAGGAACTCGGCGAGGTGTTTTCACCCGACGGCAAGTGGGTTTCCTTCGTGCGCGATTCGAATCTGTACACGGTCAGCACAGACGGCGGTGCCTCGCGACAGCTGACGACCGACGGCGACAAGACGCATCTGTTCGGCCGGCTCGACTGGGTCTACCAGGAGGAGGTCTATGGCCGCGGGAATTTCCAGGCCAACTGGTGGTCGCCGGACTCGCAGCGCATCGCGTTCCTTGCGCTCGACGAAACCGAGGTGCCGGAGTACACGATCGCGGATACGCGCGAGACGCATCCCAAGCTCGAAGTCTGGCGCTATCCCAAGGCCGGCGATCCCAATCCGAAGGCGCGGCTTTGCGTCGTCGACGTGTCGAGCGGCGAGTCGCGTTTCTTTGATCTTTCCGAGTATCCCGCCGATCTCTTGATCGTGCGTGTCGGCTGGTCGCCGGACTCGCGCGAAGTGATCGCGCAACTCCAGGATCGCGTGCAAACCTGGTTGGACCTCGTCGCGGGCGATCCTGCGAGCGGCAAGTTGCGCCGCTTGTATCGCGATCAGAGTCCGGCGTGGACCATGCCGAGCGAAGGTCCCTACTGGCTCGCAGGCAACGAGCAGTTCGTGATTTCATCCGAGCGCGACGGCTACAAGCAGCTCTATCTCTATCAGCGCGACGGCACGCTCGTGCGCCAGCTCACCCGCGGCAGCTTCGAGGTCGACGCCGTCCAGCGTGTCGATTCGCCTGCGCGTCGCGTGTACTTCAGCTCGGATCGCAGCGACGTGAAGGGCTCGCAGCTATTTCAGGTTTCGCTCGACGGCGGCGAGCCCGTGGCGATCACGCGCAAGCCGGGCACGCATACGATTGCGATGTCGAATGACGGTGCTTTCTTCGTCGACACTTTTGCTTCGCACGCCAGTGTGCCGGTGCAGGCTCTTTTCGACATCGACGGGAAGCTCGTGCGCCGGCTCGGCGGCGTCGACGATGCGTTGTTCGCGCCGCTCGGTCTCGTCGCGCCGGAATTCCATCAGCCGAAGACGCGCGACGGATTTCCGATGGAAGCGATGCTCTACAAGCCGACGGACTTCGATCCTTCGAAGAAGTACCCGCTGCTGTGTTTCACCTATTCAGGTCCGCACGCGCCGCAGGTGCTCGACACGTTCCTCAATTTCAACGGGCTCTTCCATCAGATGCTCGTGCAGCAGGGTTATTTGGTCTGGGTCTGCGACAACCGCTCGGCTTCGGGCAAGGGCCTGGTCTCCGCGGCGTCGAGTTACAGGAAGTTCGGGCCCGGCGAACTCGCTGACCTCGAGGACGGGCTCGACTACCTGTGCGCGAAGAGCTTCGTCGATACGTCGCGCATCGGCCTGTGGGGTTGGAGCTACGGCGGCTACATGACGGCTTTTGCGCTGACGCACTCCAAGCGCTTCAAGCTGGGGATCGCCGGCGCGCCGGTCACGGACTGGCGGCTGTACGACTCGATCTACACCGAGCGTTACATGGGCCTGCCCAAGGAGAACGAAGCGGGTTACGCCGCGGGCTCGGTCATCGCGGCGGCCAAGGACCTGAGCGGTCGCCTGCTCGTGATCTGCGGCGAGATCGACGAAAACGTGCACGCGCAGAATTCGCTGCAACTCATCGCCGCGCTGCAGAAGTCGGGCAAACAGTTCGACTTCATGCTCTACCCGGGAAATCGTCACTCGGTGGTCGAGCCCGATCAGAAGCGCCACCTGTATGCCATGATGACCGAGTACGTGAAGACGCACCTTTAGTCGAGTGTCCTCGCAGGCCGCACCGTCGACCCTGCCCTTCGCACGATGGCTCTTCCTCCCTTGACGAATTTCGTTCTGCGCACAGCCGCTCTACTCCTGGCTTTCATGGTCGCGCCTTCGGCGACGTCGCAGTCCAGCGCTCCGGCAGCGTCCGGTTGGTCGGTCTCCACGGAGCACGACGGCCGCGAGCATTCGCGCGGGTCCGGTACCGCCTCCTTCTCGCTCTTGGCCGGCGAGGCGCTCGATCCCGCCATCGAACCCGGCGATGAGCGCGCGACGGTTCGAACGCTGCTGCGCATCGCCAAGGCGGGCCGCTTCCGCTTCGGTATCGAACTGGCTGGCGGGACTGTAGCTCTGAGCGTGGGCAGCGCCGCTCTGCCCAAGACGCTGAAGCCGCTCGAGCTGCACCAGCAGGAACCCATGCCAGAGTGGCTCTCCGACTCGATCGAGTTGCCGCGGGGCGAGGTCGCGCTCTGTGTGCGCTTCACCCGGACCAAGGCCGGCGCCGCGCGCCTGCGCACTTTGTGGCAACGTGAACCTGATGCCGACGCAGGTGCGTTCGGCCCTGAGCCTATTTCGAGCTTGTTCACGCGCCTGCCCGACGACGCTCGTCTCGTGATCGAAGCTTCCGAACTCGGGTTCGAAGGCCGCGTGCTCTTGCAGCGCAAGGGTTGCGTGCAATGTCACGACGCGGGCACGGGTGCGAGCATCGTCTCGCCGCTCGAAGCGCCGCGTCTCGATCACCTGGGCCTGCGCCTCGGCCGCGCCTGGGTCGAACGCTGGATCCGCGATCCGGCCAAGCTTGAAGCCGGCTCGGACATGCCGTCGTTGTACGGTGCGAACGAAGGCGACAGCGCGGCGCTGGCGAGTTGGCTGACGCAGGAGAAGCCCAACGGCGAGGATGCCAAAGTCGCCAACGAAGCCTTCGTGTTGGAACGCGGCCGAAGGCTGTACCACACGATCGGCTGCGTCGCCTGCCACGGCGCTTACGACAAGCCGAGCGAACTCTTCGGCGAGCAGCACGCGGACGACGATGCTGCGATGCCGCCGAACGACATGGGCGATCTTGCCGGCAAGTGGCGGCCGTCGGCGCTGAGTGAATTCCTGCGCGATCCGGCCAAGATCCACCCCAACGGGCGCATGCCTTCGTTCAAGCTAGGTCAGGACGAGTCCGACGCGCTCGCGAACTACCTCATTTCGAAGTGGGGGCCCGCGCCAAGTCAGGCCTCACCCGCGCAAATGGGTGAAGTGCTCACGCTGTCGAACTGCGCCGCATGCCACGCGATCGAAGGCGTGAAGCGCGCGCCGACGCTCGGCAAGCCCATGGCGCATCTCGATCTGACTCGCGGCTGCTTGGATGCGAAGGATCGCGCGACGCCGCGCTACGACTTGAACGCGCACGACATTGACGCCTTGCGCGCGGGCATTGCTGAAGTCAACGCCGCCTGCGGCAAGCCCGCGCCGCTCGATCGCACGCGCAGGCAAATGGAATTCCTCGATTGCGGCGCGT
>JAYUOR010000361.1:0-3847 GCA_043760765.1 Planctomycetota bacterium
GTCAGGCGATCGCCGCCGCGGAGCCGTTGCTCAAGCACGACACCGCGGATGCCTGGCTGCTCGCCGCCGCCGCTGTCGGCCGCATGGGCCAGCTTGAAGACCTGCGCCTCTTCGCGAGCCAGACCCGCCAGGCCTTGACCCGCGCGCCGTTCGCCGCCCCCCATCGCAAGCTGCGCTGGCGCGAAATCGAACGCGAAATCGCCTGACGCGAATCGTCTGGGGAGGCCAAGACCCTTCATCGACGGTTCGTGCGTCCCGTAATTGAGGTGGCGGGCCAGCCTGGGCTTGTCCTCATTTCATGGCGCGTCGATGTTCGGATGTGAAACTGGCCGTACTGATTGTCTCGCACCATGGACCGCAGCGCATCGCCGCGCTCGTCAGCCAACTGAAGGCGTCCATTCGCGTCCCACATGACCTGTTCGTGGTCGAGAGCGGCCCCCACGAAAGCGAAGCCGGCCCTCACACCACGCTCTGGTATCGCGACGACGAATCCCGGGGCAAGGCCTTTGGTCACTGCCTGGCGCTGCAACACGCACGCCTGTGCGGCGACTACGACTATATTTGGGTCCTATCCAGCGAGCTTCAGTTCGACGCCGCGATCGATCCCGCCGGCGCCATGATTGCATTGCTGGAACGCGAACCGCGAATGGCGATCGCAGCGCCGACCTTGTGCTCGCGCCCGCTGCCCGAGGTGGACCTCGCAGCGTGGAAACTGATCGCGACATCGGGATCGCTCGGCTTCGTGATGCGCATGTCCGCGATCGACGACGTCGGTTTCCTCAACCCCACGTTCCGTTATGGCTGGGGTGCGATGGACGAACTCGCCTACTCGCTTTACCGCCGCGGCTGGTTCTTGGCGCGCGCGCAAGGTGTGGGCTGCCACCATCTGCCGGTCTCGGCGCATGGCCAGGACGTGGCCGTCGACGAATATTGGCGCCGTGCGCGCCGCTTCGCCTTCGACTACTACGGCGAACGCTATGGCGAGCATTGGGACGAACTGTTCTGGTCCGCGGCCGCGGGTCATGGGCCGGAAATGAACGTCTTCCGCGAGCACAAGAACATCTGGGCCGGCGCCTTCAGCCCGGAAGAACTGCTCCAACGCACCAGCGACGAGTTGGCTCCTTCGATCACCGCCATGCAGGTCCACAACGAGATTGCAACCAGAGTCCGCCGCGCTCCGGCCGCGCTCGAACCCTGGCCGTTGGCCAGCGAGGCGACTTGGCGAGTACTCGCCTGGCCGGACTACAGCGACGAAGCGGAACTTGGCGAGCTCTTCGATGTTTTCGCGCGCGCGCTGGTCGGCCGCTGTGATGCATGTCTATGCCTGCGTTTCGACGAAGCGATCGACGGCGATGAATCCTCGGTGGTCGAACGTCTGGAGCGCGCCTACCGCCGTGTGCTCGGCGCCGAAGCTCCGCTGGAAGTCCTCTTGGTCGACGACGAGCTCGATGCCGATGCCTTGCCGCGTTTGGGGCTGGCCGTCGTCGGTTTTGCGCGCTTGCCCTCGAGCGATCACGGTGTGCGGAACGACTTTCTCAAGGCGACGCGGACTCCGGCGCTGTCGGACGGAGAGGCCGTCCGGTCGCAGCTCTTGCAACTGACCCAACCGAGCTACGGGCGCGAAACGCTCGACAGCGTCGACTTCGCGCTCGTGCACGCGATCGGCGAACTGCATCCGTGGTGCGCACCCGCCGTCATCGGCAATCTCGCTGTCCAGCCCGGGCACGGCACCGGCCGGGCCTTGGCGACGATCGAGAAGCTCGCCCTGCGCCGTGAGCGCGCGATCCTCACACCGATCGTCGAGCAATTCTCCATCGATGGCGCGCGTGTGCTCGAACTGGGCGCCGGCTTTGGCCTCTACTCCGCGAAATTGGCCCTGCAAGGCGCGCGCTCCGTCGTGATGGTCGAGGAGCGCAGTCGCGAACGCCTTCAGGCCGAACTCTACTGGCGTGTCAATGCCTTCCTGCCGCGCGAGAATTGGCGCATGATCTCAGGCCCGCTCGCGAGCGACGCCACCTGGAATCAGATCGACCAGCTCGGCCGCTTCGACATCGTGCTGTGGACCGATGCGCTGCGCTGGGACGAAGAACTCTGCCTGCGTATGCAGGATATCGCGCGAATCTGCTCGCGCCTCCTGGTGATCGACCTGTCTTCACCAGACAACGCGAAAGTTTCGCCGCAGCTCGAAGAACGGATCTTGAAGGCCTTGCGATCGCAGGGCTTCGAAGTGGACTCGACGTCGTGGACGATGCCGGGCATGTCCGCGGGCGAGGGGTCACTGCGCAGCGTACTCGTCGCTCACAGATCCAAAGTGGTCCGCGTGATCGCCGCGCCGCTTCCGGAGCGCGCGCCGAAGTCCTGCGAGCCGGCTGAAGTGAATTCGCCCCTGGAGTAGTAGCCACGTCCGAGCGTCGCACGAGATCGACGAGCGAAAGCTCTCGGACGCCGAGCGTCGTGCCAAGCACCACGAAGCAGGTCAAAAGTAGTTGCATCAGTCCGTGAATGCGGCATTGCGTTGCCCCACCAGACTAACGCCTCGTGCGCCTGCGGATACTGCATTTCCCTGCTGCAAACATGCCCATACGGTGCCTGGCACCGTACGGGCGACCGCAGTCAGCGCCCCTTCGCGAACCAGCGCGCCAGCCAGCCCTGCACTTCGTGGTACCAGAGAACGGAGTTCTGGCCCTTGAGGATCCAGTGGTTTTCGTCAGGGAAGTACACCAAACGCGCGGGCACCGCTTTGGCTTTCAACACGCCGTACAACTCCAGCCCCTGATCCACCGGCACGCGGAAGTCGCGCTCGCCGTGCAACACGAGCATCGGAGTCGTGAAATTCTTCGAGAAGCGGTTCGGGCTCCACTTCTCCACGTTCTCGAGATTGGTGAACGGAAAGCCGCCGTAGCTGAAGTCGCGGCCCTCGGTTCCGTCGGAGGCCATCTGTCCATGTAGCGAATACACACCGGCGTGCGAGACGAGCGCGGCGAAGCGATCGCTGTGCCCGGCGATCCAATTGACCAGATAGCCCCCATACGATCCCCCGGCAGCGGCCAGGCGATGCTCGTCGATGACGCCCTTCGCGATCAAGAAATCGGTCGCGTTCATGATGTCCGTGAACGGCTTCTCGGGATGCGCACCGAGGATCGACTCGACCCACTTCTGGCCGAAGCTCGACGAGCCGTGGAAATTGACCATCGCGGTCACGTAGCCGGGTGCCGCGAACAGATGCGGATTCCAGCGAAAGCTGAAGCCGTCGCCGAAGCTGCCGATCGGGCCCCCGTGGATCATCTGCACCAACGGATACTTCTTCGCCGCGTCGAAGCCCGGCGGATAGCACACGAACATCTGCACCATGTCGCCGTTCGCACCGGGGAAGCTGAACTCTTCGGTCTTGCCGAGACTGAACGACTCCACGAACTTGTCGTTGACCTTCGACACGGGCTTCGGTTCGCCGCCACCCAGCGCGACGGAGAAGACTTCCGGCGGCGTGTCGAATGAACTCATCGAGTAGACGATTTCGTTCTTCGGCGTGAGCTCGAATCCGCTGATCAGTCCTCCGCGCACGATCATCTGCGGCGTGCCGCCGGCGAACGGAAGCGAATAGAGGCCGGTGCGGCCGCGAATTTCTGCGCGGAAAACGAGGGTCTTTCCGTCGCCCGTGAAGCGCCAGTCCGCCGGAACACTGTCCCAGTTTTCCGTCAGCACCGTCGGAAGCTGTGTAGCAACATCGAGCAACGCGAGCCGCGTGCGATCCGGATATCCAAGTGCCTTCGTCTCGCGCCCGTAGGCGATCGTCTTTCCGTCCGGGCTGAAGACCGGGTGCGAGTCCTTGGCCGGGTTGTCCGGCGTG
>JAYUOR010000362.1:0-3833 GCA_043760765.1 Planctomycetota bacterium
TGGGCGGGCCGCTTGGCGTGCGCGAATTGAAAGAGATCGTGGTCGGAGCACCGGACCTCGAGGCGGCGCGCCGCGAGTGGCGCAAGTTGCTCGACTCACCCAAGGCGGAGTCCGCGGACGTGTTCACGTTCGGAGCGGGACCGCGGATCCGTTTGGTCCAGTCGGACACGCCCAAGATCCTGCGCATCGTGTTGGCGGTTCGTTCGCTCAAAGCGGCGGGCTGGTTCCTCGGCGGAAAGGGCTGGCTCGAAATGAACATGGACAGCGCTGAAGTCAGCATCGCGAAATCGGCGGTGAAGGGCTTGCACATCGTGCTCGTGGAATCAGGGCCGTGATGTAGAGTGAGGGCGTAGCGATGAATGAATTGCTTGGATTTCGACGCGCGTCGATCTGCGGAGTGTTCCTTTCGCTCGCCGGGGCGTCGGGACTCGCACTCATGCTGCAGTCTCCGCAGGAACCGAAGCTCAAGGAGGCACCGCTCGGCAGTCGCGTCACGCTCGACCCAGAAGCCACCCTATTTGGCATTTCGATCGCGGCGCTCGGCGATGTTGACGGCGACGGCGAGGAGGAAGTCGCCATCGGCGCGCCAGTGGCCTGGGCCGAGAAGGGGCGGCCGGGCGCGGTCCTGATCGTCGGCGTGAAGAGTCAGAGAGTGCTGCGTGTCCTGTATGGACCGGATGACGGCTCCTTCTTCGGAAAGTCGATCTGCGCGCTGCGACTGAACCCGAAATCGAAAAGCGCCATGCTCGGTGTCGATCTGTTCGGCGTCTTCGATCCGGCCACGGGAGCTGCCACACTCTCGATTCCCGGCGAGAAGATCCGCGGTGTTCAGAATGATCTCGACGGCGACGGGCTCTGCGAAGTAGTTGCGAACCAGACTATCTCCAGCAGAACCGGCAAGGTGATCGAGGGCTCGCCGCAAATGCAGGGCGCAAGATTGCTCTCGATCGATATCGATGGAGATGGATTCTGGGACGTGCTCCACGCCCCCAAGCGTCTCGACCACGGGGTCGCCTTCAGCTCGGGCATCACCGGCAAGGAACTGCGCCGACTCGTCCTGCCGACGACGTTTTCGGATGAGTTCGACGGGTTCTCAGCCGTTTCTGCGCAGATGGATCTGGATGGACACCGGGATCTAGTCATGACACTGCCGGACTTCGAGTCCCATTCTTCGCAGCTCCTCGTTTGCAGCGGGCCTATGCTCGACCAACGACGCTCGATTCGCGTTGCGGTCAGTCAGGTCACTTTCGACTCAGTTTTTCTTCCCGAGCGCTATTGCCGCCCGCTCTACAACTGTGGCGACCTGAACGCGGACGGCGTCGACGACATTCTTGCAGCGGCCGTCGATTGGCACGATCTGACACTCACCTGTTACTCAGGAGTCGATGGATCGGCCTATTGGAAGTCCGAAAAGGCGGTGGAGGAACACTTTTCGTCTGTGGTTTCAACCAGCGACCTAGACGGCGATGGCGTGCCAGAAATCCTGAGCGGTGCAGTGCTCTATCTCCGCGATGGTCCTCAGTTCGGCCTCGACGGCTGCGTGCACATCCTCTCCGGCAAGACCGGCGCGAAGCTGAAGGACATCGAGGAACGCAAGTTCCCGCAAATTTCGTTTCGCAGGCGCTGAACGGGCAAGCCAGGCCTGCGATCTTGGTACCGGGCTCGATACCCCACACCACTTCACGGCGTCGCCGGATGCCACAGTTCATCGATCGGCAGCGCCCACAGTTTTTCGCCACGCGGGAGGGCTTGTTCGCCGAGGTAGATCACGGCCCCGCGCACGAACTTCGAACCCGCAGCTTCGGCCAAGGCTTCTAGCCCGGCAAAGTCACTCGCATCGACCGAGGCTGAAGCTTTGACTTCGATCCCGACCACTTTGCCGCCAGGTGCCTCGAGCACGATGTCGACTTCGCGGCCGGTACTCGTGCGAAAGTGATAGGGCGTGGCCGCGATTCGGCTCCAACCGAGTTGCTTGCGAAGTTCTTGGAGGACGAAGGCTTCGAGCATCGGCCCTATGGAGCTGGACTGCATCAGTTCCGCCGGATCCGATTCGCCGCGCAAGTGCGCGGCGAGGCCGGTATCCAACAAGTGGACCTTGGGCGACTTCACCAAGCGCTTGCTCTGGTTCGTGGACCAAGCTGGCAGTGGTTGCAGGATGAATGTTGCTTGCAGCAGAGTCAGGTAGCGATTCAGGGTCGAGTGCGCGATTCCGCTCGCGCGCGACAGCTCGGCCATGTTCATCAGAGTGCTCGTGCGCGCGGCAAGGAGCCCGAGCAACTTCGGCATGTGGGTCAGGCCTTCGATGTTGGCCAGGTCGCGGATGTCGCGCTGCAGCAGGCTGGATACGTAACTTCCGAACCATGCAGCGCGCCGACTATCGGTCTCGCGCGAGACTGCCTCGGGAAAACCGCCGGCGACGATGCGCTTGCAGACATCGAGCCGTCGGAGGGTCCGGCGGCGCGCGGGCCAGGTGGAATTGGAAAACAGCGCATCGGAGAAACTCGCGCGATGGCCGGCAAGCTCGTCCTGGGAGAGCGGCATGAGCGGGAGGATTTCAATGCGTCCCGCGAGCGACTCGGCCACGTGCGGCACGAGAAAGATGTTTGCCGAGCCCGTGAGCAGGAACCGTCCGGGGCGTTTGTCGCGATCCACCTCGCGCTTGAGAGCGGGCAGCAACTCGGGCGCCTTCTGCACTTCATCGATGACTGTCAGCCCCGTCGTGCCCTGAACAAGGGCCGCGGGGTCGGATCGGGCGATGCCGAGGACGGTGCTGTCGTCCAGCGTGAGGTAGCGGCCGCCTTGCTGGGTGGCGAGCTCTTCCGCGAGCGTGCTCTTGCCGGTCTGTCTAGCGCCATTGAGGAGCACGCCCCGGGTGTCGGAGAGCGCGGCCCGCAACCTGTCCTCAATATTTCGCCGGTACATGGCGATATATTCGCCACGCCGTGGCGAATTTGCAATGAAAGACGGCCTCTTGGCCCCTGGGAGCCGGGTGTAGCGCCAGGAGTATGTCAAAGCTTCGCTTCGAGGTGGAGCGCTGATGCGCGCGTCTATCGCGTCAGGCGCACAAGCCCCGTCACTTTTTCGCGCCGCCGGCTGCCTTCGCAGAAGCGGGCTCGAAAGCCGGCGCGTCCTTGGCGAGCAGCAGCATCTCCGACGACATGCTCGTCGTGACCTCGAACTGAGGCTCGCCGTCGGGGCCCTGCTCCCCGATGGCCATCTTCATGTCCATCGACTGCACGAATTCGAGCAGGCGGCCGTGCTCGGTGTCGAACCACATCGTCCCCTTGCCCTCGCTGCCGTCTAGATTCGCTTCCATCGGATGTTCGGCGGAGTCGTCGCTCGTGAAGGACATTTTCGTCTCGATGGAAATCTTCGCGCAGGGACTGCCGCCGTGCGTTTCTTGTCCTTCCAGCTTGTTGTCTAGGACAAACGCAATCTTCCCGATCGGCGGCGCCGCTTGTTCGAAGTTGCGCTTCCAAGTGTCGCCAACGTTGAGCGCCTTGTCCGGGAAAACGTTGATTTCGGCCTGCTTGCGCATCGAGTCTTCGCTGAACATGCGCTGCAAGGCCATGCCGTTGCCGTCGCGTTCGACTCCTTCCATGGCCTTGGCGAGCATTTCCTTCGCGCCGCTGAATTCGGTCACCTGACCGCTGGGGCTCATCTTCAGGAGGACCTTTGCCTCCAGCATCGGCCCGCACACCTTGGCGAGCATGGGATCGTTGGACTTCGCGTCTTCGCCCTGGAGCGTCGAATCGAAACTCATCGCGGTACCCATGTTCATTTCCATGCGCAGAGCTTCGTAAACGAACTCGATCGAAGCCGTTCCGTCGGCC
>JAYUOR010000363.1:0-10195 GCA_043760765.1 Planctomycetota bacterium
CGATCTCGATCTGTCGGCGGGGCGGCGAGTTCTGCAACTCGTCGAGGGCGCGACGATTGCGGGCCGAGTGATCGTGGACGGTGGGCCGCCGGACGAACACTTTCAGCTGTTCTTCGGTACCAGCGCATCGATGCCGCAGCTCTCGCGTTTGATGCCGCAGGCAGCGCGCAAGCTCGTGTTCAAGACGCGCGACAGGCTCTCGGGACTGATGCCGATCTTCGCGAGCGACGGTTCGTTCGTCCTGCGCGGTCTTCCGCGGGATGTGCGCGGGATGTTTTTATGGAGCCCGCCCTATTTCATCGAAGGCCGCGGCGACGGCTTTGACGCCACTCATTTCAATGTCCCGCTGCCGCGCGGCGATCTCGAATTGCGGCTCATTTCAGGGATCATGTTGAAGCTGCGCGTCGTCGACGACGCGGCCAGGCCGGTGGCGTTCGCGCACACGATCATGTGGCTTGGGGCCGCCATCGGCGGGGATCATCCGACGCAGGAGGGGAATGCGAACGGCGAAGGCCGCATGTCGGTGTCGCTAAGCCGCAAATCGCTGGCGCCAGTCCGGCTCGCAATCGGCAAGAGCAACCTGACGACACCGAAGATCTTCGAGTTCGCCCCGCCCACGAGCCTGTCCACGGTCTGGGACCTTGGTGATCTCGCGGTGCCTTCGACCAGAAAGATCACGGTTCACGTCAAGGACCCGATGGGCGAGCCGGTCGAGAACGCGATCGTCAGCTCGTGGTTCGAGCGGTCTTCCCAGGCCGGTGGTCGCCAAGCGCCGAAGGGCCTGACGACCCTCGAGGTCAGTATTGAAGGAGGTGAAGTTGCCGCGCGCGCATTCGGCTACGAGGGAGCGCGTCAAACGGTTCCATTCGATGCGACGGAAGTGACCGTGACCCTTGCCCGCGCCTGCGTGCTCGAGTTCGCAACAGCGGAAACCCTTGCGAGCCGTGAGGGGCTCACGCTGGAACTCAGTGGCCCGACGCCGTTGTTCGTCGACGAAGCTTTGGATTCAGCGCCGGCGGAAAGATCGCGCTCGAGTCAGTCCAAACTGTATTCGTCCGGCTCGACTTCGCTGTTCCGGATGATCGGTTGGACCGATTTGCGCGACTGGCGCGTCGGCGCGTTGACGCCCGGTCAGGAGCTGCGCGTCAAGCTGCTCGCGAACGGCCGGGAGCTATGCAACCAGACGATCGCACCGCTGGCTCCCGCGGAGCAGCGACGGGTAACGCTCGCAGTCGGCTCACAAGCGCACACGTTGCGGCTGCGCGTGCTCGCCCCCAATGGCAATCGATTGTCGGCCGCGAGGATCTCGCTCGCTACTGCGCACGATGCGTCCAGAATCCAATCCACGCAGACGGATGGATTGGGAAATGCGACGCTGCAAGTCTTCGAGGAGCGTTGCAAATTCTACGTGCAAGCAGAAGGCTTCGCGCCCAGGTGGGTCGTCGTCGATCCGATCCCGAGCGACGCCCTCGAGATCGCGCTCGAAGCCCAGCGAACTGTCGACGTCGAGCTGGTGGGAGAGGACGGCGCGCCGTACCTCGGCTCCGCGAAAGTGTATTGGCCCTCACCCATGGGCGGATTGCGGGAGGCACAATCGATCGGGCCCGCGCGCTTTCGCCTGGACGGATTGCCGGCGAAGGAGATCGTGTTGCTTGCGACACTCGACACGGGTCAAGTCTCGGCGGTTCACGACGCGTCAATTCCGTTCGCGCGTATCGTCGTCGGCGCAAAAGGAATCGTCAGCGTGAGAATGCCCGTCGCTCAGACTTCGAGTAGCGGCGAGTGGTTTGCAGCGCTGGCTCCAACCGGTTCCGGCCGCGACTGCATGCGAGTCGAGCTGAAGTCGAATGTCGAGGAGCCCGGCCTTGGCGCCGCCTTTCTCGGAGTCCGCGCCGGCAGCTACGACGTCTGGCTCGAGCAGGCTTCCCCCAGCGATCCTGACGAGTACCGTCGCGTCGGCCGCTCGATCACGCTGACAATCGACGCTGAGCACACGCTCCAAAGCGCTGAGCTCACAATTCCGGATTGACTCCGCACGCGCTATCCTCCAACGCGAGTTGATTCCTCTGCTGCGCTCGCTCGGCCTGATTGCACTCCTCGCGCTGAGTTCGTTGGCACGGCCGTGCAGCGTCGGCGACACGCTCGATTCGATTCGCGCGCGCGGTTGGTTTGCGTTCGGCGGCGATCAGGAGGGTGGTGGACCGTACATCTATCCCGACCCGGCGAATTCCGAGCACACGATCGGGTTCGATGTCGATATTGCCGGCGCGATCGCCGGCGAATTTGCGCGCGAATTCGGCGTGCCCATCGAGGCACGTTTCGCGCAGGGACCGTGGGACAAGCTGCCCGACTTGCTGAAGACCGGCCGCATCGACTTCGTGATCGACGGCTACGAGTGGACCAGCGAGCGTACGCGCGACATGTCGGCGAGTCTGCCGTATTACGCCTACGAGCTTCAGTTGCTTTCGCAGGCCGACGAGCGCGGCGTCGCGCGCATCGATTGGACCGCGCTCGCTTCCGCGCCGAAGAAGAAAGTTGGCGTACTCGGCGGATCGGCGGCCGAGCGCTACATCGAGGAGCATTGCCCGAACGTCGAGATCGTTTCCTACGACGGCGTGACCAACGCCATGGGCGATGTCGTCTCGGGACGCGTCGACGCGACACTGCAGGATCTGCCGATCGCGATTTTCTATCACAAAGATTTTCCGGCCCTGGCGCGCGCCGGAGAGCCCGTGGGGCCGGGCCGCTATGTGGTCTACATGCGCCGCGGGGACCTCGCTCTGCACGAAGCCGTCGATCGCGCGATCGTGTCCCTGCGCGACCGCGGCGTGTTGCGCTCGATCTATGAGAAGTACGGGATTTGGACACAAGCGCAGAACGATCCGGTGTTCATGCAGCTTCCCGCGGACGAACAATCCAACGCTGCGAGCGGCTTCAACGCGGCGGAGTTTTTCGGCAAGCACGGCAAGACGCTGGTCCAGTCCGCGGGCATGACCGTGCTGCTTTCGGTCCTGTCGATGCCGCTTGCGATCATGCTCGGCATTCTGATCGCACTCGGAAGGCTCTACGGTCCCAAGCTGATTGCCTGGCCACTTTCGATTTACGTCGAGGTGCTGCGCGGCACGCCGCTGATGCTGCAGCTCTTCGTGATTTTCTACGTGCTGCCCAATCTCGGGCTGCGGCTCGATGCGCTGACGTCCGCGATTCTGGGTCTTGCGATCAATTATTCGGCCTACGAGGCTGAGATCTACCGCGCCGGACTGCAGGCCGTGCCGCAGGGCCAGATGGAAGCGGCGCTTTCGCTGGGCATGTCGCGTTTGATGGCTCTGCGACGCATCGTCGTGCCGCAGGCCGTGCGCATCGTGATTCCCGCGGTGACCAACGACTTCATCGCTCTGTTCAAGGACACCTCCGTGTGCTCGGTGATCACGGTCGTCGAGCTGACCAAGAGCTACAACATCGCTGCGATGAACAATCCGAGCGAGGTCTTGCCGCTGGCCGGCTGCGCGGCGTTGCTCTACCTGGCGATGAGTTATCCACTGTCGCTCCTCTCGGCCCGGCTCGAGCAGAGGTTGCGGCAATGATCGAGGCGCGCGAGCTATTCAAGCGTCACGGCGAAGTCGAAATCCTGCGCGGCGTGAGCTTGAGCGTCGCCAAGGGCGAGGTCGCGGTGATCATCGGTCCCTCGGGCGGGGGCAAGAGCACTTTCCTGCGCTGTCTGAACGGGTTGGAACACTTCAACGGCGGTTCGATCCAAGTCGGTGACGCGACATTGACGGCCGAACTCGAGCCAAAGCGGCGCGCACAGACTCTGCGCAAGATCCGCTCGCACGTCGGCATGGTCTTCCAGCAGTTCCATCTTTTTCCTCACATGAGCGTGATCGCCAACGTGAGCGAGGCGCCGACACGCGTGCTCGGTCTTTCAGCGGACGAAGCGCGCGTGCGCGCGGAAAGACTCCTCGAACGCGTCGGCCTTGCAACCAAAGCGGAACGCGCGCCCGCTTCGCTCTCCGGCGGCGAGCAGCAACGCGTCGCGATCGCGCGCGCGCTGGCCATGTCGCCGGACGTGATGCTCTTCGACGAGCCGACGAGTTCGCTCGACCCGCGCATGACCCGCGAAGTGCTCGCGGTCCTGTCCGACCTCGCGCGCGACGGCTTGACGATGCTGGTCGTCACTCACGCGATGGAGTTCGCGCGCCGTGCCGCGCACAGCGTGCACGTGTTCCACGCCGGCCGGGTGCTGGAGTCAGGGCCGCCCGCGCAAATTTTCGATGCGCCGCGCGAGCAGGTCACGCGGGACTTTCTGGAACTCGGCGCGGTCTGAGGGGCGCGCTCGGGAAATGAAGCGCCGGTCTGATCGGCCAGGCGAACCCGCAGACTAGCGATAGGCAGCCACCGGCTTCGGCACGACTCCCAGCTCCTTGTAGTCGAAGCCTGTGTCGAGCGGCGCGTACGCACCGACGTAATCGACGCTGCTCTTCGCCGAGATCTTTGATTCGAAGCCCAAACACCAGTACGCGGCATTGATCGTCATTCGGCGCAGTCCGGCGCTCTCGAAGTCGGCTCCACTGCCCATCGTCACGTGGAAAACGCGCGCGGTTTTGCCGGCCCCTCCTGTCCAGGTCTTCGTCCACGCGACCGGCAGCGGTTCCTTCTCGGGGTTGGGCGCGTCGTCGTGCTTGCGGCCGAGCAAGGGCTGCCCGAAGACGAGCGCCGTGCAGCCCTCAGGCAATTTGCCTCCCACTTCAAAGGTGCGATAGACATCGGACGTGCCCCAGATGTCGTCGACGCCGATCAGGATCGGATGATTGCGCTGTGCCTCGACGATGATGCCGCGCGTGGAATCGGCGTGCCAGTTGCCGTGGTGATCGCGGAACGTACCGCCAAGCACGTCCTCGCCAAAGCGCACGGGTTTGCCGCCGACCTTGTACGGAAAGTCACCGAGGAAGCCGTGGTTCGCGGTGCGAATGCCGATCAACGGCTTGCCCGAGTCGAGATACTCGATGAAGGTCTGCATGTCCGCGTCGGGCAGCGTGATGAAGCGCGTGAACAGGATCACCAGATCCGCCGCGCGCACGTACTCGAAGCCAGGAATGTTGTGCACCACGTCCTTGTCTTCGCCGCGCGTCTTCATCGTCGGATCGACCAGGCCGTCCTTGTTGAGCGCGAACAGCACGGTGCAATCGAAGCCGTGACGCTCGGCCAGGATCTTCGCGAGCATCGGCATCGACTGCTCGCTGCGGTACTCCTGCTCGGCGGCGATCAGCACGATGTGCTTGCCATGTCCCGGCCCGGCAGCGCCCTTGTACGTCAGCCATGACGGACTGTCCGGCACCGGGTGTTTCTCCGCCGCACAGCCCGCGACCAGGGTCAACAACAACGCGCAGCAGGCGCTGAGCGTCTTGCGCAACGAAGCGAGTTCGAACATGTTCATTTCGGAATCCGGTTGACGGTGTAGTAGGCCTTCGTGTGCAGCAAGTTCTCGCCATCCTTCGAGCGCAAGCCGCTGAGGTCGAATTCGTGGACGTGGCCGGCGACCATGCCGTCGACGACGAGGCGCACGCTGCGTCCGTCGGCCGCCGGCAGCGCCGAAACTATTTTCGCGGTCGTCTGATCGACCTCGGGACTGCCGTAGTATTCCTGATAGATGTGCGTGAAAGTTTCGATGCGATAGTTGGCGATTGCAGCGCCGCTTGCGGCTTCAACGGGCTTCGTGAAATCGAGCAGGAAGCCGTCGGGTTGGATCCTGATGCGCTCGATTTCGAACGGCGTGCGGCCGGTCCACTCCAGACGCTCCATCACGTACTGACGATTGCCGCGCACCGGCCAGCCGCGGTTGGTACCGCCCGTCACGAGATATCCCTTCGGCGAAAATTCGAGCGCAAGGATTCCCGTGCTGAAGCCTTCGCGAAACGGATAACACGCACCTTGCCAGACTCCGTCGACCAGCTCGGTGGTCGCGCGCATCACGACGCTGAGACTGAAGTCGCTGACGAAGAGTTGACCGGTGAACGGACCGAAGCGGCCCTCGGTGCGATCGGGGCGGAAGCCGGTGATCGACTGGCCCATCTTTCGATAGGGGAAGACCACGGCGGGCGGAACGAGCTGCGGGATGCGTTGACTTTCGGCGTACAGGCGCGATTCGTTCTTTGGCTCAAGCGGCTTGGGGCCCATGTTCGCCGCCAACGGCAAGTCGTAGGCGCCGAAGCTGATCGGATGGCCCATGAAGCCGCCGGGCCGCAGCTGCTTCAGCGAGCACGAACCGTTCCACGGGCCCTGACTCTCGGCGTAGAACATCACGCCGTGTTCGTTTGCGGCAACGCCGCCCGCGCTGCGGATTCCGCTCGCGATCGCGGTCGAACGGCCGTCGGGTGTGATCTGGAAAGCCCAGCCGCGAAAATCCGTCTTGTAGTTGTAGGACTCCGAAAGACCGAGCACGACATAGACGCTGCCGTCGCTTTGGACCGGCGAGCCCCAGGAGAACTCGTGATAGTTCTCGAAGCCCCACACATCGCTGAGTGTTTCGAAGTGATCCGCGCGGCCGTCGCCGTCACGATCCGTGATGCGCGTCAACTCGGTTTGCTGCGTCGCGTAGAACGTGCCGTCGCGGTAACCCAGGCCAAAAACTTCGTCGAGACCGCTCGCAAATTTCTCGATGCGCAGCTTCGGCAACTCGTCGAAGGCGCCCGACATCAGGAGGATTTCGCCGCGGCGCGTGCCGACCGCCAGGCGATCGTCGGGCAAGAGGCAAAGACTGCCGGTCTCGAGCGGAAGGTCGCTCGGCAATGGCAGATCGACGATGCGGTAGTAATTGGCTTCGGCGCGGCCGGTGCCCCAGGAGTTGGCGAGCTCCTGGACCGGACTGCACAGCGCGGCAAACAGCGGCAGCAAAATCGCGCTCATTTGGATTCCTCCAGCCAGCGGTAATCGATACTCAACTGCGCACTGCCCTGACGGACCTGAACTTCGACGAGCAACTCGCGCTCCTGCCCGGCGGCTCGGATGCGATACGACGCCGGCGGAAGCATCATCTGTAGCGAGCGACCGATTCGGACGCGGCCTTCGCCCAGATCGTCGATGCGCGCGTCGCGCGCCGCGCGGAACTGCAGAGTCTTGTCAGTCGCACTTGCGAAGCTCAGCGTGCGGCGCAGAGTCGGCCTCGCGGATCCTTCCACCTGCATTTCGACCGGCGCATCGGTGATGGTCACGTCCGCGCAGACGTAGCGGAACGAAGGCCGCTGCTTTTCATCGAGGTCGTAGCCGAGGAAACGCTGACCTAACGCGCGCCGCGAAGCTTCCGGCCATGCCGCCGCCGGATCCGGTAACACGACGAACGCGGGCCCTTTCGGCAGCGTCGCCAAATCGTGCCCGAGGATGTGCGCTTCACCGCTGCCCTGCCCGGTCCAGACACCGGAGGTTTCGACAAATTCGCCCCACCAGATCTGATTCAGACCGAGACTCTCCGCGTCGAACGTCAGATTGACGCCGCCGGGATAGCCGACGCTGATGCCGCGCTTGCCGGTGTGCTGGATGCTGCGGCGCAACATCACGGCTTCGTTTGCGACAACGAGCGGCATCGGCGGATGGCGCATGCCGCTGGGCTGGCGAACGTTGCGGCCTTCGGAGAGGTAGTACCAGATCGCGTCGATCTGACGCGCGGCATTGCCTTCGCCGAGATTGGGCCTCGTTGACACGCCATCGATAAAGAATTGCGGCATCAGCGTGCCCGCCCGGAACTTGACCGGATCGCGCAGGTAGTGCGTGAACCACTCGCGGCGCAGGCGTTGCGAGGTCGAGTCGATGAGATCGATCGCGGCCATCGTGCCGACGCGATCACCCGCGAAGACGTGGCAGGTGATGCAATTCATGCCCTTGTCGCCGACCAATTCGCAGCCAAGGTTGCGCACGGGCTCGCCCTGTTCGTGATCTTCAGGCAGGGAGCCAAGTTCGATCGGCGGCAGGCTGTCGCTGCGCCCGAACAGGTCGGCAAGTTCATTGGCAACGCCTACGCCAAAGCCCGGCATGCGCGTGCGCAAATACGGACGGATCGACTGACCGTGGGCCACTGCATCGATCAGCCAGTCGCGTTGCAACTTGGCGCCGACGCCGGTCAACGGCGGAGGCAGACGTCCATCTTGCCCAAGGCTCCACTCGTTGGTCGTGAAGTATTGGCTGCGGTCCGCGGCGGGGCCGCCGCGTTCGCCGCGCGGGTGACAAGCCGTGCAGTTGCGCGCGGCCATGCGCTGCGCGATCTGTTGCTCGTCGCTCAGCGGCTCATCGAAGGACCTCAGCGCGGCTGCGATGTCGGCCTGCTGCTCATCCGTGAGTGAGTAGTGCGGCCAGTTGCCTTGCTTTTCGCCCAGGCAGCCGCGTTTGGGATCGAGCTTGAGCAGCGGCGTCGCATTGCGCGACGGTGCACGCGCGGAGTCTCCCAAGGTGTGGCAATGAACACAGCCGCGCTCGGCGAACAGCGCGCGTCCCGCGGAGACTTTCGCCGAGTCGACGGGCGGCGTGTTGACTTTGCGTTGCGCAGACGAGGCCGCGTCGGCGAGCAGAAAGCTGCAGAGATCGTTCGCTTCAGTCGGGGTCAGATGCAAATCCGGCATGCGCGCGGACCGACGCACGTCCAGCGGTGCCAGTAAGAACGCACGCAAGGATTTCAGCGAGTACTTCGGCTTCAGATCGCCCAGCGGCGCCGAACCAGGCAGTGGCAATTCGTTGCCGGAGTTATCCCGCGGCGAGTGGCACGCGACGCAGCCGACCTGCTGAAAGAGTTTGCGGCCGCGCGCTGAAGCTTCAGGTTCCGGTGCTTCAATCGTGATCGCCCGTGTATCGAACGAGCGCAGATAGTGGGCCAGCGCATCGGCCGCGTCGGCGCGCGCTCTGTCGCTTCGATCGCCCAACATTTCTGGCATCGTCGTGCCCGGCTCTGTGCCGCACGGATCGGACAGGAATCGCGGCAGGTAGTCGGCGAAGACGCGACTGCCGACAGCGGCGAGATCCGGTCCGCGGCGCGCGTCGATCAGCGGATGCTCGCGGCTCTCCGCGTGGCAGTTGACGCAGCCGAGCTCTCCGAGCAACACCAACCCGCGAACGCGCGCGTCAAGCCCCACATCCGCCAGGCCGGCCACGATCGGCGCAGAGGCAGAACTCTGTTTGGATGATTCCGAGCACGCGTTCAAGCAGAACACGACGGCCAGGAGCAAAAGTCCGCGCGCGCGAAAAATGCTGTCAGATTGCATGGGCTACGTTTGTCCGATCCGTCCGCGTGCGTGCCGAATGTATGGGCGTTGGAACTTACGATCCCCGAAGCCGGGAAGCCAGTCGTGGAACGGAGGCTTGCGCGCCGCGCCTTCAGCGGACCGCCGGCGAGGGCTGAACTCTCGGCCAGCGGGACTTTTTCGTTCACCACAACGTGCCGCGCACCGCGAGGCAGTCCATGGTGACCGCCACAGCCGAGTGCAACAGCACACCGCCCCAGAACGAGCGGAATCGCAGGGCGAGCGCTCCTAGCAGCAGCCCCGCGAACGTGGCGCCGAGGCATTCGGGAAAGGGCTTGTGGAAATGGATCATGGCGTAGGGCACGACCATTGCGGCGATCGCTGTAGGGCCCATGCGCCGCGCGCAGGTGAAGAGCAGGTACCCGCGGAAAAACGCTTCGAGCGCGACGAACTGCGCGCAATACAGGAACTCCCAGCGAACGAAAACGGAGAGGTCGCGGCGCGCGCTCGAGACAAACGGATACACCGCCCTGAAATCATGCCGCTGCGACACGCTCCACAGAACCGGCAGCATCACCAGGAAAAGCCCTGCATAGATCGGGAGGTGCCGACGGGCTCCCGCGAAGCTGAATCCGATCGACGACAACGGCTCGCGATGCGCGAAGCGCACGATCAGCGCCGGGATCAAAAGGAAAAAGACGAGGGTCGACGCGACCCACATGCCTGCATGAAAAAGTTCGCGATCGCCCGGTTCCGAAACGGAGAACCAGCCGTTTTCCGGCCAGCGTTGCGGCAGGAAGAAGTACTCCATCAGCGTGAGCACGATCGCCGTGTAGACGAGCGCAAACGCGCCGCGCGTATCCATCGACCGCAGGCCCTCGCGAAAAGTTAACCGATCGTTCTCTTGGACGGCCATGGAGCGATCGTACGGAGTCAGGTACTTTCCCACCCTACCTTTCGACGCCGTCCGCGCG
>JAYUOR010000364.1:0-10167 GCA_043760765.1 Planctomycetota bacterium
GGGCTTGACTAGAAGGCTCCGCTCCCCGACACTCTTCGCCCCTGAAGTGGCGCCCGTGAAGGCGTCCGACTCGCGGCCGCCGATCAGGCGTCCGCTCCCCAAGCAGTCTTTCGAGCCCTCCGACCCATGTACGCCATCATCCAAGACCGCTCGCGCCAGTTCACTGTGCGCCAGGGCGACGTGATCCTCTGCGACTTCGACGCCCCCAAGAACGCTGGGGACAAAATCACCTTCGACCAGATCCTGATGATCTCCGGCGAGGGCGTTTCGAAGATCGGCAAGCCGACCGTCGCCGGTGCCAGTGTCAGCGGCGAGGTGCTCGGTATGGAGCGCGGCGAAAAGCTGATCGTCTTCCGCTTCAAGCGCCGCAAGAACGTGCGCAAGAAGCGCGGTCACCGCCAGCTCTACACCAAGGTGCGCATCCAAGAGGTGCGCGGCTAACGCGCCCGCACTCCAACCACACTCACGAGAACTCGACATGGCACACAAAAAAGGTGCAGGCTCGACCGGCAACGGTCGCGACTCCAACCCGCAATTCCGCGGCGTCAAGCGCTACGGTGGTGAGCTGGTCACCGCCGGCACGATTCTGGTCCGCCAGTGCGGCACCAAGTTCCACGCCGGCGCAAACGTCGGGCGCGGCAGCGACTACACGCTGTTCTCGCTCGTCGACGGCCGCGTCCGCTTCCAAGCCAACCGCAAGATCCACGTGGATCTGGTCAGCTGAACTTCTAGCGCGAGGCGGGCAGCCTGGCGCACGCCCAGCCCGTGTTTCGCGACGAAATCGAGATCGAGGTCATGGCCGGCAAGGGCGGCGATGGCCTGATTTCTTTTTACCGCGAGAAGTTCGTGCCGCGCGGTGGTCCTGACGGTGGTGACGGTGGCCGCGGCGGCAACGTGGTCTTGTGCGCCACCGATCAGGTGAACTCGTTGCTCAAGCTGGGCCGGCGCATGCGCTACCTGGCAACCGACGGTCGGCCGGGCGGCAACAGCAACAAGGCCGGCCGCGACGGAGCCGATCTGGAGATCGAAGTTCCGGTGGGCACGCAGGTCTTCGACGCCAAGCGCGGCAATCTGCTGCGCGACCTTGCGCACAACGGCGATCGTCTGGAAGTCGTGCTCGGCGGCGATGGAGGATTCGGCAACGCGAAATTCGCCACGGCCGTACGCCAGACGCCGCGTTTTGCACAGCCCGGTCAGCCCGGTGAGCAACGCCGCCTGCGCCTCGAACTCAAGCTCTTCGCAGAGGTCGGCCTGATCGGCATGCCCAACGCCGGCAAGTCGACTTTCCTTTCCAAGGTCACAGCGGCCACGCCGAAGATCGCGGACTATCCCTTCACCACGCTCGTGCCCCAGGTCGGGATCGCGCGCGTCGGCGACTACGACACGCTCGTGATCGCGGACTTGCCGGGTTTGATCGAAGGCGCGAGCGAAGGCCACGGTCTTGGCCATCGTTTCCTCAAGCACGTCGAACGCTGCGGAGTGCTGCTGCACCTCATCGACGTTTCGCTCGATTCGCCCGCGGACCCGGTCGAATCCTGGCGCGTGATCGAAATCGAATTGGAGCGCGCCGCCAGAAATCTGTTCAGCAAGCCGCGCCTGGTCGTGGCCACCAAGGTCGAATCGCCCGAGGCTGAAGATCGCGCGGCGCTGCTCGAAGCGGCCGTGGGCGCGCCCGTGGCTAGGATCTCCTCCTGGACCGGGCGCGGGCTCGGCGAATTGCTGATGGCGGCCCAGCGCCTCGTTCGTGCCCCCAAAGCCGTTTCCTGAGGCCCGCAGGGCCGGCGGCAGCGTGGGCCCGGGCGCGGAGATCGGGTCCACATTCAAGACCTCCGCGGGCCGGCGTCGATGACGGTTGCGCACGTTCCGGTCCAGTGCTGACCCGTTCCGTGCCCCTGATCGGCATTCCCCAGGAACCGTGTGAACCCTTCGAACGACCCGCGCTTCGACCGCCGCAACTCAGGGCCCTTGCCCAACAAGATCCCGCTCACGGGGCCTGAAGAACGCCGCGTTGCCTCGAACCCGTCGGCGCTCCCGTCGCCACCGCGCGGCTTTGGATCGAACAAACCGTCGGCGCCCGCGCCGGCACCCCAGCGCACCGCGCCGCCGCCGCGGCCCCCCGAAACGCCTGCCAGTGCGAAGCAGAATGCCGCCGAGCTCAGTGACGAGACCGACGAGCTGCAGCGCAAAGCACTTGCCGGACTCGAGGTCACCGAGCAGGAACTGGCCGACGCGGATGTCAAGGCCGAGCTCGGCCGCGAAACGCCTCAGAATCCGGGTGCAGCCGCACGCCTCGTGGAAGCCTGTCAGCTTGCCGAGCGCCTGTCCTCGACATCGATGTCGCCGCGCCACCAGATCGAAGCCTGGCTGGCCGTCATGGTCCAGACCGGGGCCAGCGACCTGATCCTGCGCGCCGGCGGGCGTCCTTCGACACGCGTCGACGGCCGCATCGGTTTCCTGCCCGGCCGCGTGCCGGGCGCGGGCGCGCTGCACGAAGTTCTCGAAGGGGTGATGGGCAAGGAGCGCATGCAGCAGTGGCGCGAGCACGGCTCGGTCGATTCCGCGCTGCAACTCGACGGTCTCGGCCGCTTCCGCATCAATGCCTACCGCCAGATGGGCGAGCCCGCGGTCGTGCTACGGCGCGTCGCAGATCAGCCGCCGGATCTTGAGCGCCTCGAGTTGCCGTTCGCGGAGCTGACCAAAGTCGCTTCGCGCAAGCGCGGTCTGGTGCTCGTCACCGGAGTCGCGGGCTCGGGCAAGTCGACGACCCTGGCGGGCATGATCCAGTACATGAACACGCACGCCGAACGTCACATCGTGACGCTCGAGGATCCGATCGAAATGCTGTTCAGCGAAGATCGTTGCGTGATCAGCCAGCGCGAGGTGGGCATCGACTGTCCGACATTCCAGGACGGTCTGCGCCACGCGCTGCGCCAGAGCCCCGATGTGATCCTGATCGGCGAAATGCGCGACCAGGAGACCGTGGTCGCCGCGCTCGACGCTTCGGAAACCGGTCACTTGGTGCTCTCGACGATGCACACAGTCAACGCGGCCCAGACGCTCGACCGCATCCTGGGTTTCTTCCCGGCGCAACAGCACAGTCAAGTTCGCACGCGCCTGGGCGACAACATGGCCTGCGTGCTTTCGCAGCGTCTGATCCCGCGTGCCTCGGGCACCGGCATGGTGCCCGCCTTCGAGTTGATGACCGCGACGCCGCGCATTCGCGAATTGCTCGACGGCGGCGAGACCGGTGAAATCGCGCGCACGATCGAAGGCTCGAATACGCCCGGCCTGGTCTCGTTCAACCAGTCGCTGCGGCGCCTGGTTCAGTACAAGCTGGTCGAGCTGAAGGACGCGCTCGCCGCCAGCGATCGTCCGGACGAACTGATCCTCGCTCTGCGCGGGATCACGTCGAGTTCCGGAAGGGGCAAGGACGGCCTGAAGATGCCCGGGGACTCCTGAGCGGCCGCGGCTTTCGATCCTGAGAACTTAGGGCAGGTCGCAAGGAAGAAGCCGGCTGTGGCGGCGTCTCAGCTAGTCAACGGCGTACACTCGGGCTCACGGAACGCGCGGGCTGCTTTTGGAAGCGCGGCCGCGAGCGGGTTAGGATGCGAGCTGACTCCATGAATACCGCTCAACTCAAGATCATCTCCTGGAGCCTCGCGACCCTGTTCGGGGCCTGCTTGGCGGCCTACGTCGGCGACTACCTGACTCACCGCGCTGTGCGGGAGAAGCGCGTCTCGAAGGAAGAGGTCACGGGCCTGCTGGACAAGGTCCCGCCGATCGAAAAGAAGGCCGATGACATCGTGGCCTACGAGCGCGTGAACCAGACGCTCAACAAGTACAACTGGACCGGCAAGGCGCCGCCGAAAGTCGAAGCGCCGGCCGGGCCCGCGGTCCCGCTGGCCGTCGGACCCGTGCCGGTGGCCACGCTGCTCAAGGTGCTGCTGGTCAAGGCGGACTCGACGGACGATTCCGGTTCGCGCGCGGTGATCAAGTATCTGCCCGCCGCCAGGGTGACGCTCAAGGAGCAGACCGTTGTCAAGCACGTTGGCGACGCGCTCGATGCGCCCAACGAATCGATCATCGTGGCCGCGATCCTGCCCGAGGGGATCAGTTTCAAGTTCGCGGACGCCGCGCGCGCGATGGAGTTGGTCAAGCTCGTCGAGTTCGAGAAGCGGCTCGACATGGCAGAACTCGCGCGCAGTGGCGGCAGCTCGATCCCCAAACCGACTGAGGTCCGTTACCCGCGCACGAAGACCGCCGGAGACATTCCGGAGCGCACGACACTTGTCGGCGATGGGATCTACCAGATCGGCTCCAAGGACTTGGAGGAGTGGGACTCGACCTATGACGTGGCCCTCTCCGAAGTCGAACTCGACCGTCACCGCGATCCGTCCACCGGCAAGTACGACGGCATCGCGCTGACCAACGTGCCGGCGAATTCCGTCGCCGCAGCGCACGGCGCCAAGGAAGGCGACGTGATCAAGTCGATCAACGGTCAGGCGGTCAACTCGACGCAGGAAGCAATATCCTTCGTCAAGAACAACAAGGACAAGTACGACGTCTGGGACGTCGTCGTGGACAGCAAGGGCAAGCTCCACACCATCACCTACAAGGTGAAGAAGAAGTAGGGTCGCGAAGTGGACGCGAGGCGGATGTGAGCGCGCCGGTACGGAGCCAGTCAGCTCTTCAGCTCCGCCGGGACGCAACGAGCCCATGAGTTCACAGGCAGGCGGACTGAATCGGAGCCAGGCTCCTTTCCTGACAGTCGATGTGGGCAACAGCGCAGTGAAGTTGCGCGTGTGGAGCACGCCGGCCGACGGCGCTCCGACATGCGTGTTGCGCGCGGAGATCAAAGGAGATTCGCACGAAGCCTTTCCGGCCACGGAGTTCTTTCGAAGCGCCGGTGCCCTGGAACTTGCGGCGATTTCCTCGGTGGCGAGCGCTGAAATCACGTCGCACTGGTGCGAACACATCGAACGCGCGACCGGCGTGCGCGCGTTCCTCGATCTCGATGCGGGCCTCGACAATCGCACTTACGAGCCGCGGCGCGTCGGTCGCGATCGGCTCTTCGCCGCGCGCGGAGCGCTGGAGTGGATCGGCGAGAGTGCCGTGGTGATCGACGTCGGAACCGCGCTGACGGTCGACGCCTTGCTCGCCGATGGCGCGCCGCCCCAAGCTTCGGGCTGGAAACGCGGCGCTTTCCTGGGCGGAGCGATCGCCCCGGGCCCGACCATGCTCGCGCACTCACTCGGCCACGGCGCAGCGCGCCTTTTCGAAGTCGTGCCACAGCCGGATCCACCTGCGCTCGGACGCGACACCGCCGCGGCGTTGCGCTCGGGTATCGGTGTCGGTTTGCGCGGCGCCGTGCGCGAGCTCGCGCGCGAGGTCGCGCGCGAAGCGGGTCTCGTCGATCCGCCGATTGCGCTGACCGGTGGCGCGCGCGCGTTCGCGAGGTCGGCTTTCAGCGCCCGGCGCGTGTTCGAGAGCGAGGACCTCGTGCATCTGGGGCTGTGCGCCGCGCTGCTCGAGCATGCCGGCCGCAAGCGGCCGCAAAGCTTCGGGCCGCGCTGATGGCACACGTGCGCGAATTGACACCGCGTGGCCGCGGCGGCGTGTCGGTGCTCGAATTGCGCGGCGAAAACTCGTTCGAACTCCTGGCCCGGCACCTCGGAGGAGCGCGGCTCGCGCCAGGAGGACTCAGTCTGGTGCGCCTCGAACTCGGCGGGGAAGAACTCGACGAAGCGCTGGTGTGGTGCGAATCAACTTCGCGCGTGGAACTGCACCTGCACGGCTCGCCTGTGCTGGTGAAACGCGTCGAAGCCGAACTATTGCGCGCAGGCTTCGAACGCTGGGGCCCGCCCGCCGGCCCGCGCTCGATAGAAGCGCGCGCGCTGGAGTTGTTGCGTACCGCAGCGTGCGAAGCGGGCGCGCGCATGCTGCTCGATCAGAGCGAGGCTGCGCTGCGAAGAGAACTCGAGCATTGCAGAAGCCTGCGCGGGCAGGAATTCGTGGCACGCCTGGCAGTTCTCGCTCAGCGTGCGCGGCTCGCCCGCTACTTGCTCCAGCCGGCCCGCATCGTGCTGGCAGGTCCGGTCAATGCAGGGAAATCCACGCTGTTCAACGCGCTGGTCGGCAGCGAGCGTGCACTCGTCACTCCCGCGCCGGGCACCACGCGCGATGTGCTGTGCGAACCGGCACACGCGGGCGCTTGGCCGCTCTTCGTGTTCGACACGGCGGGCGAGCGCGAGCTCTCCGCATGCGACCTGTACGCAGCGCTCGAGATTGAGGGCCAGGCCCTCGGAGTGCGCGCCCAAGCGAGCGCGGATCTCGTGCTCTGGCTGTCCCCGGCCGATGGCGACTCATGCCCTGGGCCTGCGGGATCGATCGCAATCGTCACGCGGGCCGATCTCGCACCCGCAGCGCCCGAGTCGCACTCCGCGAGAGCGGCTCCCAGGCTCGCCGCAGGACCAGATCCCATTGCAGCCGCCGGGATCGTGTCCAGCGTCATTCGCCAGGCCCTTGATCTTCCCGAGCGCGCCTGGGAACCCGGCGCCGGCGTCCCTTTTGAGCCATGGATGGAGCCGGTGCTACGGACGGCCGCGCAGCAACGCGACGCTTCCGTGCTCGACCTGTTGGCGTGCGATCGTTGATCGAACCGGTCTGGGCGGTTATCCTCTCGCCCTAGTGCTGAGGCACCGGCCGAGGTTGGCTGGCGACCTCGCGCAGCATGAAAAGCGGCGTCCGTCACCTGGTGTCGATCGACGACCTCTCCCTTGCGGAGATCCAGGCTCTGTTCGAGCACGCCAAGCGCTTTTCAGAGGACCTGCGCGCTTGGTCCCACCTCTGCCCGGGCCTGATTTCCGCCAGCCTTTTCTACGAGGCCTCGACCCGCACCCGACTCTCCTTCGAATCGGCCATGTTGCGCTTGGGTGGGGGAGTGCTTACCGCCGCCGAGATGCGCTCCTCCTCGGCGAGCAAGGGCGAATCCCTGGCCGACACCGTGCGCGTCGTCGGCGGCAGCTATGCGGACCTGATCGTGCTGCGCCATGCCAGCGAAGGCGCCGCGCGGTTGGCCTCGCAGTATTCGCCGGTGCCGGTGATCAACGCCGGTGACGGCAGTCACGAGCACCCGACGCAGACTCTGTGTGACCTGTACAACCTGTGGATCGAACGCGGCCGCATCGACGGCATCCATGTCGTGCTGTCGGGCGACTTGCGCTACAGCCGCACGATCCACTCCTTTGTCTACGCGCTCGCACGTTTCGGCGCCAACATCGTCTGTGTGCCTCTGCCCGGCTTCGAGTTGCCGGGCTACGTGATGCAGCGCTTGCGCGAGGAATTCGGAGTTGAACCCACGCGCGCCGACGTATCGCGCCTCGGCGATCTGGCGCGCGAGTGCGACGCCATGTATCTCACGCCCCAGAAGCCGCACCAATTGAGCCTGTTCACGGACGCCAAGGGCCTGACCTTGGAGCGCGTCGACGCGCTCTACATGACGCGGCCGCAGACAGAGCGCTACACGCCCGACGAACTGCAACGTACCCGTGTCGTGCACCTCGGCAAGGAGGAAATGGCGGTCGAGTCCCTGCGCGAAGCGGTCGTCATGCACCCGCTGCCGCGTCGCGACGAAATCAGCCCGGACATCGACGACGATCCGCGTAGCATCTATTTCAAGCAGGCTGCCCGCGGTGTGCCGATTCGCATGGCGATCCTCGGCCTATTGCTCGGTCGCCTCGAGCTCGACGCGCCTCGCGAGAAGGTCGCTCAGACCGCCTATCCGGTCACGCGAGGGGCCAACCCCTGCGCCAACCCGACCTGCATTTCGCGCACGGAGTCGCGACACGTGACGGCGACCTACCGCATGGCTTCCCGCGTACCGGTGCGCGCCTATTGCTGGTTTTGCTCACAAGAAATCTCGCACCGCTGGGTTGGGTGCTCAACCACGGGCGTCTTCCACGAGCGCGAATCGGCCGTTGCGCGCAAGATCCGTCCCGACCACTTGGTTTTCCTGCGCGACGAGGCCGACGCTCTCGGACAAGGATTCGTACCTGCGACCCGCGCGCCGTTGGCCACCTGACCGCGATTGTGCGAAAGCGCACGGATTGAGCTGCGGTGGGATCAGCCGGCGCTCAGGATCGCGGACTTGGTCTAAATGTCGACCGGGGTCAAGTTCGCAACTGGCTAATTAGCAACGACTTGCGCCATTCCTGGAAACGCCTGCCGACGGCACGGGTTTTGAACATCCCGAACTGCGCGCCTGACTCGCATTCAAGGCTGGCGTGCACCGCTCTTTGGCTGAACTGGAGATTGCGCGTGCCGCGTCGAGCACTGGAACGAGGGTCTCGAGCCTCGCACTCGAGGCCCGCGGGCGGCGGAACCTGTGAAACGCCGGCGCTCGTTTCGGGTAGGTCACCCGAGTGCCCCGAATGCTAGGGGGCCCACGAATTACTTCGCTCCTTGACCCTCAAGTAGTGCAGACGCACAATCCTTCCCTCCCCATCGCTTCTTCGCCCACGCTTGGACTCCGACAGCGCGCGTCGCTGTCGTCCCGGGCCGAGGGCGCCGAGTGGCATCGGGTGGTCCTCCTTCCAGCGATATCCCCCCACACCTTCGCCTTCGGCCCCTGTCAGACGGCCACGCGATCGGCGATTGGACCTTCCAAGGTGCCGATCATCGACCGCCGCCGTCACTACGGTCCGATGGATTCGTTCTTTGAGCTCCCGCTCATCTGCACTTCTTCATTTTTCTCCTCCGAGCCTTGCGCTATTGCTCGCGCGCCACTGCTGGAGGGATTCCCCACGAACGTGACTGTCTGCCGCCACAATCCCATGACTGACTCGTCCAACATGAACCTGACGCCCGCTCCGTTTGCGCTCACTCTCGCTGGTTCACGGGTGGCCCATGCGACTGCGCTGGTCGGCCGGCAAGCTCGAATCGGCCGTGCTCGGTGGGCATTCTTGTTCGGCGCCGGTGCGCTCCTTCTCGCTGGCTGCGGTGGCACTGCTCCGGCGCCGAGTTCGAGCAACGCACCCGGAACGGTGCTCCCGAATCCCGACACAGGCGCGAAGTTCGTCGTCGACGCGAACCGTGGTGGCCAGGCGAATCGGATCGTAATGACGGGCGCATTCTGGGGCCGCCTCGTCGATGTCTTTGACGTCAACGGCGTCCTGCAGTTCGAGGACTACCTCATCGGCGACAACATCGCATCGGATCTAATCAACTACAGGCTCGACCGCAACTCGATCACTGAGACCGAGACCGTGACGATCCTGTATGCGGCGGGAACCCCGGAGTTCGACGCCAAGTTCGCAGCACTCGACCGCAACCTGCAGCCGCTCAAGAAGAACGGCCTCACGCTCACGCCCCAGGCAGTGCTGACGGCGATTCCGCGCAACGCGACCCTGGCGCTGAACTTCGACGACTTGCTCGATGAAAACGTGATCACGGCGAAGAACGTGGCCGTGTTGAGCGGCTATCCCCCGACTCTTCCCTACGAGGCCCGCGTGATCGCCGATCCCTCGCACGGAGACTTCTACGACAACGACGGCGATGGCATCGTCGAGTTCCATTCCACGCGCGTCTTGATCGACATGACTGTGTCGCAAGTCGAGGCGCAGCAGGCGAGCCCGCCCCTGCCCGTGAATTCGCTGGGTCTGCCCAAGGCGCAGGTCACCAATCAAGCCAACGTGCTGGTTCGAATCCCCACTCGTGCCGTGCCCGCGATCGGTCAGCTCACCACGCTCTCCAATCTGGCGGGCTCGGGCATGAACCCCAACGCAAACTCGCCCGTGGACACGGCGTCGCCGACTGCTGACGTCGTTCGATCGCTGCGTTCCTCGAGCGGCGATCTGGGAGACCCGAATAACGGATTCCTCGTTGACCAGATTGCGCCGCGCATCGTGGGTGTCCAGGCCATCACGCTGCTGACCGTGACACATGTCAGCGGCTCGAACTACTTGGTGAGCGCGCGTTTTGAGGCAGCGAGTTGTGCGCCCCCTCCGCGCGTCGGCGATGTGATCCGAATCGGGACTGCCGCCTTGGCTGTCGTGACCCAGCCGGGAAGCGCGCCTACGTTTGGAGACATCACCGACGTCAACGTCTCTCTACAGGTCGGCATCGGCCCGCAGGATCCGAATCCGACTTTTCTGCCCGGTCAGGCTCAGT
>JAYUOR010000365.1:0-3823 GCA_043760765.1 Planctomycetota bacterium
CCCGCCGTGAGTGTCAAGGGTTGAATCAGCGTGTTCGTCGCGAAGTCCCAGCGATAGCACTTGCCGTCTTCGTTGTTGACGATGGCGCACTTGGTCACCGTGTCGACGGCGGCGGTGTTGATGCACCATTCGCGCACGGCGTTCGGGCTTCCCGGTCCCTGATTCGGCGGGTCGGGAGTCGGGCCGACCTTGACCAGGATCTCTTTCATGACGGGGATGCCCGAGATCACATCGATCATCGACGCATGCGGATCGAGAACGGCCACCTTGTTCAGGCCGTCGCCGGCTCCGGCGTAGTTGTTGTACTTCGTCAGCAGCAGGTACGGCGAGCTGCCGACGTACTGGGGAACGGCTGTCGACGCGAAGATCGAAGCCGTGTCGTCCCAGCCGAAAGCGCCCGGAGTCAGGGTCGTCGTCAGCGTGGAGTTGAAGTGCAGCATCCAGCCGCGCGAGTGGTTGGAGCCACCCGGGGTTTCGAGCACGCCGAAGTAGACCTCGCCATCCGGGCCGACCGCCGGACAAGCGGTGCCCGAATCGTTCAGCGAGGCAAAGCTTCCCGACTTCGGATCCTTCACCTTGACCTTGTAGAGCGGCGCCAACGTCGTGCTGTTCAAGCCGACGAGATAGCCGGTGCTCGAGGTATTCCCGCGCATGCCGACATAGACGATCGAACCGTCGGGCGAGAGGGCCGGAGCGCAATTCATGGCGCACTTGCCGATCGCCGCGTCGGCGGTCGCACTGGTCGCCGAGATCCAGATGCCGTTGCCGCTCGGGTCCATTCGCGCGAGCCCGCTGACGAGGTTCAGCGGATTCGTGCTGGCCAAGAAACCGAAGTAGAGATTTCCCTGGTTGTCGCTGGTGATCGGCGTGTTGATCTTGACGTTCGTGTTGTACGTCGCCGCCGCGGCGTTGTAGTTGGCGATGCCGAAGAAGGCTTGCCGAGTCGTGCTACCTGATTGCAGGTCGGCGCCGTTGCGCACCAGCACCGTTCCGCCGATGGCCGGGACCACGAGCGCGTTGGTGGGCGTTAGAGTCGGACCGCATGAGGGCGTCCAGGCGCTGGTACTCGGCAGCACGTAGTCGGTCGTCACCGAGTAGTTGAGTGCCCCGCTCGAGCCCTTGCGCGAATCGACGCGGAAGCCGCCCGTGGTACCGGTCTTGACCGTGATCAGCACGTTGTTGCGCGCGGTGATCAGCGGGCTTCCGTAGTGGATCAGGAGCAGGTTGCTCTGATACTGGGGAAAAAGGTCGACCGGAGTCTGCCAGTGGATCTGATTGAGCGGCTGCGCGGCGACAGGCGACAGCGCCGTGTGCTGGGAATTCTGGCCGTAGTTCGGCCAACCGCGCAGATAGTTGAGGACGTTGTTGTCTTGACCGCCGGCGCCGGCTAGCAGCGCGAGCGAGAGACAGCCTGCGGCCGCAATCGCGGCGATCGTGAGGTTTCTTTTCATGGGCACTTCCGTTGATGTCCTATTCCACCGCCGATCGGCGTCGGCGGTCCTGAGGTCAGGTCCAGGTCGCGCCGGGGGCGACGCAACGTAGGTGAAGCCTATCGCGAAACGTCGGTTTCGGGGCGAAGCCCCCAGTTTGTTCGGGCTACTTGTCGCCGCCCTGCTTGCCCTTGCCCTTCTCGGGCCTGTCCTCTTCGCCGGGCTTCGCCCAGCACCGTTTCCAGCGCTGGGCCAATTCGAGCGGCTCCGGGGCGGGCTTGGCAGCGACCTCGAGCTTGGCCTTGTTGTCGCGGTACCACTTCAGCCACAGGTCGCGCGATTCACCCTGATCGGCGCCGGTCAGCGCCCAGAGCGAGACGCGGAAGTCCTTCATGAAAGGTTGCACCTTATTGATGCCGCCCATTTCCATCAGGTCGGTCAACGCCTTGACCGCTTCCTTCGTTCGGATGCGCGAAAGCCCGATGATTTTCGCCTCTAGCACTTGCGCGTCGGGCACGGCCCAGGGGTTTTCGCTCAGAATTTCCAGCGATGTCGGACTGCCTTTTTGCCCGATCGCTCGGAGCAGCGGCGCGTAGGTCCCAGGATCTTCCTTGGCCGCCTTCTGCTTCGCGCGGGTGTGCAGTTCTTCGAGCGCGCGCTTGTGCTCGTTGTATCGCAGCGCCTCGATCGCGGCCTTCTGGACCGTGACTTCCTTGTCATCCAGCCCGCGCGCGATCTGCTTCACGACTTCGGCGTCGGCGAGCGCGGCCCCAGCTTCGATCGCGCGCAGTCGCGGGCCGGCGTCGGGCTTCGCGAAGGCCTCGCTGAGCTGCGCGATCGCGGCTTTCACCTTTTCCGCATCGGGAGGCGTCGGCTTGGGCGGTTCTTGGACCAGCGGGAGCAGCGTGAGAAGGATGGAGAGCAACATGGCTGGATTCCTGGCTGGATCGGTCGGGTTTAGTGATTGGAGAAACTCAGGACGACTTTTTCGCGCGAGATCAGTTCTTCGGGCAGCGACTTCGATTCGCGCAGCGTTCTCGCGAGTTGGTCGTTGTACTCGTGACCCTTGGGCGAAACGAGGGTGAACGTCGGTCCGCGGAGCTTCCAGCGCAGCACGACACGCTCGTTCGCGATGTTCATTTCCGTGAGGTGTGAAGCCAGGCCGGCGAAGAAGCGCGCGAAATCCGCATTCTCACCGGAGCTCCTCAACATCTCCGCGACCAGGCGGCCCGCGCAGGCTCCCGAGACGGGCAAGTCCACGACCAACGCGCCATCCTGCAACGAAAGCCAGCTGCGCTTGTCCTTGGCCATCGCGATCCACAGCTCGCGGCTGTGCGCGTCGAGCAGGGCGAAGTCGCTCTCGAACGTGCCCTTGGCCTGGGATTCTTCGATGCCGATGTACAAGACGCGCTCGATCAGATTGATCCAGTGCGCGGCGTCAGCGAAATGCAGACTCTGGAACAGGCCCAGACGTCCGCTCTCTCCCGCGAAGTAGCCGGAGCGTTCGACCTTGACACCCTTGAAGCCTCTTACCATTTCGAGTTTCCACTCGCGCCAGGGTGAGATCTCGTCTTCAGCCCCTTCCTCGGATTTCTTCTTGATGCCGTCGAGGTCGAAGTGCAGCGGCCAGTCGTAGATCATGAATTCGCGTTTGCCGCCGCTGACGCGCGTGGCGAAGCCGCGGGAGGTTTGAGCATCCTCTCCGCTCGCCTCGATCTCGTCGTAGACAATGAGCAGATCGGCGCTATTCATTTTCGCGTCGTGGCGCAGCGCGAGTTCCTGCTTGCCGAAGCTGATCGGCGCGCACGCAGTGAAGCAGCCTGCTGCCCAAGCGAAGAGTGCAAGCCATAGGTTTCGTGACAGCATGCGAGGCCTCCCATTGGGCACCCAGCGAGCGGCCAGAATGGCGCGTGGACAGGTGGTCCGCTGCAGAGCCTGACGCCGCGGGCCGGCTTTGCCAAGTTGGCCCGAGTCCGTACGCGAAGTTCCTTCCAGCCGGCGCTCGCTTGCGGGATTCCAGACCCCTGCGAGGGCGCTTTCAGCGAACCTCGGGCCGCCGCGAGTCCGATAGGATGGACGGACTTCGGCTCGGACGACGCACACCCCCATGTTCCAACATCCGCTCAAACTTCTGCTGCTCGCCTGCCTGCCTCTCGTGCTCGTGCCCTTTGCGCGCGACGCCGAGGACGATGCCTGGAAGGCGGCACAGGCACTCAAGGCCAAGGGCGCCAACACCGAAGCTGCCGCGGCCTTCGAGAAGATCGGCCGAGACTTTCCGCAGTCGCCGAAGGCGCTCTTGAGCAGCGTCGAAGCCGGTGTGTGCTGGTTCACGGCCGGTCGCAGCGCCCAGATCCTGCAGCGCATGACACCGCAGGCGCAGGCGCGTTTCGACA
>JAYUOR010000366.1:0-1539 GCA_043760765.1 Planctomycetota bacterium
CCGTTCTCGTCGCGCGTGCCGCGATAGGTTGCTGTGCCTTTGCCTTCGATGCTCTTGTCCAGGCGCCCTTCACGCTGCCGGCCGGCCGCAGGATCCTCGCCCTTGGCCTTGCGCGAAAGCGGTCCAAGGGGGCGCATGAAGTTCAAGAAACTCTCGGGCTCCAAGTCCCATGTGTCGTCGGCAGCGACTTCTTTTCCAGGCAAAAATGCGCCGAATTCGACCTCGGCCTGCAAGCTTTCGAGCAGTGCCTCGTCAGCTTTTTCATCTGCGGCCCACTTCGCGGTCCACGACGAATCGTCGCGCACGAAAATGACGCTCTTGCCCTCCAGATCGCTGCTGAGTTCAGTCCTGTTCTCGCGTTCTTCCTGCTCGGGCAGCTTGACCGTCTCGACACGGGCGCCCTCGATCTTCGTGAAATTGCGCACGAACTTCTTGGGCCGCCCGCCTTCCACGGAATCGATGCTGTCACTCAATTCGCAACTGCTGTCCTGCGCGATCGACAGCTCGACCGCGGGACCTGTGTCCTGAGCATTGCCGTCGACCTTGATGCTCACGGATTGCAGTTCCATCCGGCCCGCGGATTCGAAGCTGCGCACCAGCGTCGTGTTCTTGGCCACGCGCCAAGTCAGGGCGTCGTCGCCGGCAGCAATGGTGAGCAGCCCGAGGAGCGATGCGAACAGCAGCGATCGATTCATGGGATTGGGTTCGAGTGATGCACCGGGTCTTCGGTGCCTAGAATTTTGCCTGCGGAAAGTGCTTGCGAATGATCGTCTCGAGTTTTCCCGTTTCATCGGGAGCGTAGAGCCGTCGCTGCGCGCGACGGCGCACGGCATCGAGCACCTCGAGCCAGTCGTCGAGCAGCGGTTTCTCCATGACATGCCAGTCGTCGTGGCGACCGGGCCTGGAGAAAAAATCCCAACGCGTACCGACTTGATGGGCGTAGACCTGCAGCTTCTCGCCCTCGGCGTCGGTGCGAACCCAGGAAATGTCGGCTCTGGCCATGGAGAAAGGATCAGCCGCGCAAATCCGGCGGCGGGGCTTGCCCGCACGCGCTGGAAGAAGCACGCGGCGTGTGACCGGCTATCTTAGCGGCACTTCCGCTCGCGAGCACTCGCTCGCGATCTGGTAAATACAATCCCGCCGAGATTGCCATAGGGAACGATGAAAGCCGCACGAGCCGTTGGCTATCCGAGCCTGTCCGAACTTCGCGCCGCCTATCGCGCCACGGACTACGTGGTTTTCGAGCCGCGCCTGGTGATCAGGATTGACCGAAAATCCTCGCGGCTGGAGCGCCTGCTCCGCATCCGCGGCGCGAGCGAGTGGGCTTTCGTCTCGGCTTGCAATCCGCTCTCCGTCCAGACGCGCGCTGCGCGCAATCGTGCGCAGCACAGGCGACTTGCGCGTCAACTTCGTGCAGCGGGCTTCGAGGCGCTGGAAGGCGAAGGACGTCCACGCAGCAAGCGTTGGAACCCTGAACCGAGCTTCCTGGTGCTCGGCGTGAGCCGAACGGAGGCCGTGCGCATCGCAAGGAAGTACGAC
>JAYUOR010000367.1:0-3818 GCA_043760765.1 Planctomycetota bacterium
CTGCGATCGAACCGTCGATCGCAGACGTCTCGAGCACCACGCGCTGCGCCATGCCTTCGCCGGCCAGCTTGACGACCGCGCCCTGGCCGCCGATCAGGCGTCCGTTGCACGGCGCGATGTAGGCCGCGGTCACGCCGGCCCAAATGTCCTCGAGCGAGTCCTTCGCGAACAAATCGAGATTGTCCGTGGCGTGGACGCCGAAGTCCGCGGTGCGCTGCGACGGGACGCCGAGGCCGAAGGTGCTCGTCGCGGCGATCAGGCCGGGCACGATTACGGCATCGGGACCGTAGTCGACCACGCGGGCGTCGGCGGGCACGTCGATGTTCTTGCCGACAGCTTCGATTCGGCCGTCGCGAACGACGATCGTCGCGCCGCCGGTCAGGACAACACCACCGTCGACGAGGTAAATCGTGCCGGCTTTGAGCGCGACTGCGCCGCCTTTGGAACTCTGCGGCGACGCGTGCGACGCGAGCGAGGCAATCAGGGCAAAGGAGAGAACCACTTTTTGCATGGGGTGGTGCCTCGCTCAGTCCTTCTTCTTGGGCTCGGGCTCGTCCGTCGGCACAGTTCCGGTGTCGTCGTGCGGCTTGGCGGCAGTGGCGCCCGCAGCCTTCGCGCCCTTGTCGTCCGCAGCTGCGGTGCCAGCCGGCATCTTGCCCTCGAGCAACGCCTTGACGCGGATGTCCTTCGAACGGTCGTAGACGTGCGCGCCTTCGACGATCACGTGTTCGACGAGGGATGTGACCGAAAGCGGATCGCCGCTGAAGAGCAGGACGTTTCCGTCCTTGCCCACTTCGAGCGAACCGACGCGCTTTTGCAGGCCGAGGATTTCCGCGGGAACGATCGTGATGGCCTTCAGCGCGCTCTCGCGCGGGAGCCCGAGGCCAACGGCGGTTGCGGCTTGGAACCACAGCGATTCTGTCGTCGTGTTCGTCGAGCTCAGCGCGAAGCGCACTTTCTTGTCGGCGAACAGCTTCGGCACGAAGGTCTCGATCTCCTTGCCGTTGATCGGATCGCGCTCGAGCTGCACGAGCGGTCCTTCGAGGACCACGGGCACCCCCGCATCCACGATCGCATCGACGGCCTTCCAGCAGGCCGTGTTGCAGACCAGCGTGGTGCGCGCGAGGAATCCGTTCGCGCGCGCGATTTCCAGAGCGCGCTGCACGTCCATTGGCCGCGCGCAATACACGAACGCGGCGAGTTTCCCTTCGACGAGCGCGAGCAGCGGCTCTTGCTTCTCGTCGATCTCACCGCGCGGAATGACTTCAAGACCGGCGACTTTCCAAGCGCTGCCGCCCATCGCCTTGCCCTTGGACTTTTCGCCTTCGAGGTCGCGGCCCTGGAACAGCGCTTCGCGCTTGGCGCGATCGCCGCCTTGCTGCTTGTCGCGCACGACTTCTTCGAGGTACAGGCGCAGGTCGGTGAACGCGCCGCGCAAGGCTTGTTGTTGCGTCGCGGGCGAATACCCGAACTTCGGTGCCGCCGAGAGCTTCAGTCCGCCGTCCGGCTTGACCAGCATGTCCTCGATCGTGATGCCGACCGGCTTGACGACCATGCCCTGGGCGCCGATCACGCAGTTCGGTCCCTGCTGCACGTTGATCGTGGTGATGCCCCAGCGCAGCGAATCCTCGAAATAGAAGCCGACGGGATCGATCGAATCGCGCACGTTGAGGAACGGCGCGACGTCGATGTTCTCGTTCGCGCGGTCCATGCCGCGCGGGCTGTGGGCTTCGACGAGACCGGGGAACGCCACCATCTTGGGCTGGTCGATCACGACCGCGTCCCAGGGCAATTTGAGATCGGCTCCGATCGCGGTGATGCGTCCGTTCTCGATCAGGATCGCGCCGTTGGTGATCTCGGGCCCGTTCATCGGAATGATGCGGCCCACCTTGATGGCGAGCTTGCCGTCGGCGAGCGCAGTCCCGGCGAGCGGTAGCGCGAGGACGGCGGAAACAATCAGGACAGAGCGCGGGGACTTTTGACTCATGGTGCGGGGGAGTCCGAGAAGAGACGGATGAAACTGCATGAATGAAACGGTGGGGCGCTACTTGGCCGAAGCGGGGTCTTTCGCGGGGCGCGGGTCGAGCACGAGCTGGCCGTCGATCAGGACGCCGCTCACACGCGAAGTAAGTTCGAAGGGCTGGCCGGTCCACAGGACCAGGTCAGCGTCCTTGCCGACACTGATCGAACCGACGCGATCGTCGATGCCGATCATGCGCGCCGGTTCGAGTGTGACCGCGATCAGCGCGGCTTCGAAAGGCAGTCCGCCGCGCATGGCGAGTCCGGCCTGACGATCGAGGTAGCTCTCCGCGGCGCCGGCGCCGTGGCTCGAGAGTGCGATCGGAATGTTCAGATCGTGAAGCACCTTCGCGGTGTCCGCGGCCATGAACGAACCCTCGCCGGTGCGGCCTTGCAGCGGGAACGGCGGCAACACCACCATCGCCTTGCTGCGCACGAGCAGTTGCGGTTCCTTCCACGCTTCCGCGGCGGCATCGAGGATCAGGCGCGGCGTGCCGAGTTTTTCGCGCTCGATTTCCTCCTTCAGGAAGACCGCGGTGCGGATGTCCTGCGTGCTCCAGGTCTGGATGCAGAGCGGCAACTTGCCGTCGAGCGCGAGCAGGACTTGATCGCTGCCCTGATAGGCGCGCGTCTTGTCGCTACGTGAAGCGGCGGCGTCGTACATGGCCTTGCGCCATTCCCACTCGACGCCCATGCGCGTGGTCGGCCGGCGCGCGAAAATATCGGAGGGCGAACCGAACGCGGGGTGATTGCGCTGCGAAGGCTGCGTGCCGATCGCTCCGCGCAACACGGCGTCTGCCTTGAGCGTGCGGCCTTCGACCGAGTTCGCGCCGGCGGTCTTCAGCGCCAGGCCCAAGCCTCCGATCACATCGTCGTCGCGCGGATTGGCGAGCACCGTGGTCACGCCGCTCTTGGCCAGGCGCGTCCACTCTTCATCGAAGAGATCCAGCGCATTGGAAACGCGCGCATCGGGCATGATCTCCTTGCCCTGCTCGACCGAGCCTTGCCCCAGGTCGATGCGCGCCGACAGATCGACCATGCCCGCGGTCATCGCGAAGGCGCGCAGCGAAGTGTCGGAACTGCCTGCGCTGCTGCCCGGCGTGATCGAGACGATCTTGCCGTTTTGCACGCGCACCATCGCGTTCTTGATCATCTCGCCGTTCGAGGTGAACAGCTGATCGGCGAAGACGTTCCAGTCGTTCGAAGGCTCTTTGGAATCCTGCGCGAAGGCCGGCAGCGGCGCGCACGCGAACGCCAGGACAAGGGCGGGGCGAATCGTGAAACTCATGGCTTGCTGGTGTCGACGCGCACTCCGTCGATGTAAACGGCCTCGAGTCGGCTGGTCAGGTCGAGCGGATCGCCGCTCCACAACAGGAAGTCTGCGTCGTAACCACGTTCGAGCAGGCCGACGTGTTCGCCGACGCCGCAGATGCCGGCTGCGTTGGTGAACAGCGCCTTTTCCAAAGCCTTGCGGTCCATGCCCTCGCGCAGACAGATCGCCGCGCTCAGGCGCAGCGCGTCCGGTCCGGTGGCGGGCACATCGAGTCCGAAAGCGAAAGGCACCGAAGCCGTCGCCAGCGCCAGCGCCGAGCGGATTTCGCGACGGCTGTCGCCGCCGGTGAATGGCTCGAGCACGACGCTGAGCCCAGCCGCCTTGATCGAGTCGGCAAGCTCACCTGCGAGCGGCGCGCCCTCGATGCAGCCCTTCAATTTGTTACGCGTGGCGAACTCGATCGAGCGCTGGATCTCGTGGCGCTGCACGGCGTGAATCATCACCGGCAGGCGACCGGCCTTGACGT
>JAYUOR010000368.1:0-10131 GCA_043760765.1 Planctomycetota bacterium
TGAACGTGCGGCGCGGCTCGCGCGTGCGCTCGATCCAAAGCGCGACCAGCCCTTGTCCGCCGAAGGCGATCACGCTGTACATGACGAAAGCCGCGAGAGATTCACTCGCGCTCGCAAGGGTCCAGTAGCTCGCGAGCAACCAGCCCGCGACGAGGTCGTTGACTCCGTGGCCCGCGGAAAGCAACGCGAGGATTCGTTTCGGCGAATTCACAAGTACCTTGCAAGTTCCTCGAGCAGATACCCACCCCCAATCCAGCTGACGAGGTTCGCGACGACCGAAATCGCGATCGCGCGGCCGAGCGAGATCCTCCAGAACCAGACGATCACAGCGGCTTCGACCGCCATGATGGCGAGTTCGAGGGGCGGCAGGGGAAGGTCGTAGCGCGATAGCATCCCGGCGAGCGCGAACCAGGTCAGCCCATTCATCAACACGCAGAACGCCGCGCTGCGCCGCAATCCGAGCTTCGAAATCCAGGCGAAGATCGGCCACTCGATGGCGACCGTCAGCGCGAAAGCCACAAATTCGATCGGACGAAACAAGGCCGTGGACCTAGCCTCTCGACTTCGACATTCGGCGGCGAAGGAACCACAAGACTGCCAGGGCCGCGATAGCGATTCCCCAGTAGGTCGCGGTCATTGCCCAATTGCTGTCGTCGGTAGGGCGTTGGGGAGGCAAGACCGGAATGTCCGCCACGAGTGGAAGGATTGGATCGAGCTTCATAGTGTTGTTGCGGTGAGAACGGCGGCGCTTGCTGCTTTATTGGAGGATACGGATCAGGGCTCGATTCCGCTTGAAAGCAGCGGCATCGCGGTCACGCCCAACTGATTTTGTCGAGATCGAACCCGGTACCGCATGGGTGTCAGTTTCAAGTGCCCGCGAATCCGGATACGGTACCAGGTTCGACTTCGCCACCACGACCGCCCGTGCCAACTCGACTGGCACGCGCGGTCACAGTGTCGAGGTCGAGCCCGTCGGCGTTGCGCTACTTTGCCTGCATTACCAGGCGCCAATTCGCTCGGCCGGCAGCGCCGAGTTGGTGCAGGTCCGCGATTCCATCAAGCCGGCTTCTGAGCGCTACCTGCGCGAAAGGGATCGTCGAGCGCAGTGTGAACTCGCCGTGCTCGTTGGTCGTCGTCCGGGGTCTCGACCGCTAATTCATCTCAATGTCCACGGTCGCGTTCACGAGAGGCCGACCGACTTCATCGACGACAATTCCCGCGGCGAGAACCGGCGGTGCCTGCAGGCGGATGTCGTCGAGATCGTGAGTCCCGATGCTCCACACCGGCCCGAGTTCGATGCTCGCTTCGAGCTCGCTGTCGGTCCCGCGCCGACGCGCCAGTGTGAGTACGGGACGTCCAATGCCTTGTTCACCTGCGTCGCACTCGATATGGATGCGACCGAGTGCATCCGTGAGAACCCTCGATGAATCGCATTCCACGATCGCTTCGAGCGGAGCCTCGTCGCCGGTACTTTGAAGGGACGTGTCCAACTTGGATCGTATTAGGAGCAACCATTGATTCGCCAGCGCGGTCCCATTCGAAGCGAGGACGCGAGCTCTCAACACGATCGCGCCCCTGCCCATGACCAGTGTGGTTTGCACGCGCTCTCTCGCCGTCGTGGGGCCGGCAACTCGAACGAAGTCGAGCCGCGAGGTCGCGTTGCGGCCAGCCCAGGCGATCAAACTTCGGCCCAAGGCGACATGACGAAAAATCGCGCGCCCGCTTTCGACCTTGGCATCCAGTTGGTCGGGACCGTAGTGCGTGCTCTCTGATGTGGCGGGATCAAGAATCAGACCTGAGCTGCCTGAACTCGCCATCAGTTCGGCGAGCTTCATGGGCCATGGGAGCGTCATTGGCCGCGCATTTTCGTCGAGCACTTCGAACTCCACCTCCCCCGTGGGTGGCATGCGCAGGGTCACTTGGGCGAGTTCACCGCGACTGGGATCGATCGGTTCCGACGCTGAACTCGTCGGAATCACTTCAACTGCCGCGCGCCATGCCGGCTGCGGTCCGCTGCAATTTGCCGTCGTCGCGGCAATCGTGACTCGCGCATGGCGCATGACCGCGAGTCCTTCGGCATCGGTCCGCGCACGCTGTTCGACGAAGGCGGCGTCCGGGAAGTCCGAAATCAAGATCACGGGAACGTCGGCGACGCCATGACCCGCGGCATCGAGAACGCGCACCGACAAATCACCGTCGGGCCAGAGTGGGAGTTTCTGGCCGCCATCCTCGTCCGAGCACAGTTCCGCTCCGAGCAGGTTTCCCTTGCGCGCCAGGGCGTGCGAGTAAGAGGTAGCGGGTAGCAGCACGCGTCCGTCGGCATCCGATCGCAGGACGAGCTTTGGATTCCGAGTTCGTGCTTCGAGGTAGGCCAGGTCGGGGTTCCAGAACTTCCCCTCCGCCTCCAGGAATTCCTCGTACGCACAGTTCTCGGGCAGTTCGCTGGCAAAATTCACCCAGCGCACTTCCGCATCGGAAATAGGTTCGCCACTCAGGCCATCGACGACCCGGAGCCGGATCGGATCCTCTAGCGGCTCGTGACTCGCGATAGTGGCAGTGCCGCGATGGGCGCAAGCCCACAAGAATGTTGCTGCCATCGCAATTGCGAGCACGGGCCGGAGATCTTGTTTCATCTCATTTGTCCATGTTCCCGACCAGCCGACACCATGCAGGGGATACGGTACCAGGTTCTACTTCGACACCACGATCGCGCAGGTCAATCCGATTGGCGTCTGCAGTCGGAGGTGCCGAAGTCGAACCTGGTACCGTATCGTGAGCGCGCCTTGAGCTACTTCTTTTGGCGACGCCAGATCAGCAGCGCGAGCCAGACAAGGAAGGCCTTGCGTTCAGGCGGGAATTCATCGGGTAGTTCGATCCGCGCGCGGCGCGTGAACACGTTTTCGGGGCGCATGGAACCGATGCACTGTTCGCCCTCGAACAATCGAAACGTGCGCGCGAACGCGGACTCAGCTTCCCAGCGATAGGTCTTCGAATCGAACTTGACCACGAAGGAGCGGAACAGCAAGTTCGGCTTCTCAGCGGACGCCACGACTCTGCCGGCCTGTTTGAGTTGGAACGATCCGGCGAGCCAACTCTCGCGCGCGAGTTCCCAACTGCGTCCAAAGATCGTGCAACGGGCGCGCTCGACCATCCAGTCGAGATACAGGGTGGCCACGAGCGTGCTCTGGTCGCGCAGTTCGTAGTCCCAGGTAATCCAGCCCTTGGAAATCCCGGTCAACACGGTTCCGAGGGCCTGTTCAGCGTTCATCTCGCGTAGGCCCTGCGCGCAAACAACAACGTCAGGAACGGCAGCATGTTCGTCTTGTTCGGGATCAAGCGGAAGATCTTGAACATGCGCGACGGATTCCAATAGAAACGGCGATAGGCCTGCTTGCTCAACTTGAAGATGTCGCGCTCGGGCACGGCCGAAAGATTGATGTCAGTTTCATACGGCTCGTAGGCCGACCAGTCCGTGGGCAACGCATAACCCGCGTGCTCGACCTGCGTGAACAACTCCGTGCCCTTGAACGGGATCACACGGAAAAACGCGGCAGTGTGGAACGAACTCGACGCGGCCCAGTCGATCGTCTGGCGCATCTCGTCGGCTGTTTCAGTGGGAAAACCGAGCATGAACGCGCCGTGCACCATGATGCCCTGCTTGGCGATGAAGTCGACGATGTGGCGCACCTTGTCGATCTTCAGGTTCTTTTTCATCACCTTCTGGATGCGCGGGCTGGCGCTCTCGACGGCGACCATGCAGCGGTACATCCCGGCTTGCTTGAGCAGCAGGACAAGTTCTTCGTCGAGGATGTCGCCTCGGAATCCGTTCGGGAAGGTCAGCGCGAGCTTGTAGTTGCGTTCGATCAGGCCACGCGCGATTTTTTTCGCGCGTTCGGGCCTGAAGTTGAAGATGTCGTCCATGAAGACGAGTTCCTTCACGCCGTGCTTCGTCACCAGGAGATCGATCTCGGCCAGCACGTTTTCCGCAGTTCGCTCGCGGAACGTCTTGCCGTAGCTGTTGTGGCAATACGTGCAGCGCCACGGACACGCTCGCGAGCTGAACATCGTCGCGAATTCCTTGTGCGCGTAGATCACTCCACCGCGCGGCACGAGGTAATACTTGGCGTGGTCGATCAGGTCCCAGGCAGGAAAGGGCAGCGCCGAGAGATCCTGGGGCGGCGGCCGATCGGGATTGCGGACTTGGCTTCTGTCCTCGCGGCGCCAATTGATTCCGCTGCAGTCGCTCCAATCGCTGCGGCCCGCTGCGACGCCGTCGAGCACGTCCACGAAAGTCAGCTCGCCCTCGCCGCGCACGACGAAGTCCACCGCCGGATCTTTCATCACGTCCTCGTCCGCGACACTTGGGTGCGGCCCGCCGCAGACCACGACCACCTCGGGCAGGCGGCGTTTGATCTCGCGCGCGACCTCGTGCATGCAGCCGGCTTCGTAGGTCATCGCCGAAAGGCCGACGACGTCCGGTTTTAGGCGCTCCAGCTCGTCGCAGCAGCGCGCCGGCGTCCAATCCTCGACCTTCATGTCGAGGATGTGCACGTCCGGATGCCGTTCCCGCGCCAGCGCCGCGATCATCATGATCCCCAGCGGATGGACGTGCGTGAACTGCGTGTAGGGGTGGTAGGTCTGGACGAGGGCGGTGCGGAGCATAAAGTGGGGCCGTCCCCCGCGAGTATACGGGATGGCCGCGCTCCGACCCGACTGACTAGGAATCTCCCATGCCCAGCACAAAAGCTACGAAGAAGCCGGCCGCCAAGGCCGCCGCCAAGAAACCGACCGCTGCCCGCATGTCCCTCGACGAAGTGATGCGCGCGCTCGAGAAGGCGGGCTCCGCGCAGACGAAGAAGACCTACGCGCGCCACGGAGCCAAGGAGCCGATGTTCGGCGTCCTCTTCGGTACGCTGAAGAAGCTCGTGGATCGGATAGGAATCGACCAGGAGCTGGCGCGGGAGCTTTGGAGCACGAAGAATCAGGACGCACGCAATCTGGCGATGAAGATTGCCGATCCGACCAAGATCAGTGCCGCCGAACTCGATCGCTGGGCGAAGGAGAACACCCTGCGCATGTGCGGCATGTACATCGGGTCACTGGCGGCGGAGAGCCCGCACGGGGGTGCGAAGGCGCGCGAGTGGCTGGCGTCTTCCGACGAGGAGATGCGTGCCACAGGTTGGACGCTCGTCGCTCAAATGGCGAACCTCGACGAGAAGTCTCCCGAAGATGGGTTCGCGAAGCACCTCGCGAAGATCGAGAAGACGATCCACTCGTCTCCCAGCGTCGAGCGTGGAGCGATGAACTCGGCCGTCATTGCGATCGGCGGCCGCAGCGCCGACTTGCGCAAGCTCGCGACCGCCGCGGCGAAACGCATCGGGCCGGTCGAAGTCGACCACGGCGAGACAGCGTGCAAGACGCCGGACGCCGGGACCTACATCGCGAAGATGTGGGAGCGGGCGAAGAAATTCGAATCGCCTGCCGCCGCCGAACGCGCTCGCGAATCGATGCGCACGCGCTGCTGAGCGCGCGTCCGCGAGGTTCAGGGCTCAATGCGCGCCAGCCCACGAAAGCCGTTCCGGCCCCGATGACAAGCGGGGCAAGTCCGCGTCTTTCAGTGCCGTTCCACCCGGAACCTCAGCTCCCAACCGTGTACTCGATCCCGCCTGTCAACCCGATGGCGTTCGGCGGGGCGAACCCTGGATCTCGGCTCCACCACTGACATTCCACGGTACTGCCGGGCGACGAGAGTTCGGGCAAAGGCGGCCCACCGAGCAGGCCCTGGGCGAAAGCATTCATGTCGAGCGAGTAGCTGCCACTGCAGTCGCTCAACGGCGCTGCGGAACCACCCGCGTTGAGGATCGGCGTGTTTCGATGCACGACAGCCAGGCAAAGCGTTCCACCTGCGAAAGGCAGCGCACTGCGACCGCCGACGCAGTACATGAGCATGCCGGGGCGTCGATTCCGGACTGAACTTGCGGTGATCTGAAATCCGGATGGCTGCTGCGCACTCGATTTCCCGAAGGATCGAATTTGCGGCGTGCATCCCAGGGAGTTGATCTTCGCCGTGCAAAAGTAAATTGCCGACTCGGGTATCGCCGTCCTCACAAACAGGTCCGAGACACCGTTGCTGTCGTCGAGGACGATCTGATCCAACTGCGAGCTGAACAGCACCACTCGCCCGCTGCCCGACAGGCCGAGCGCGAGCGAGCTGGTTGGTTGGCCGTTGGTGTCCGCACCGCCTGCGATGTTGTCGGCGGTCGAGAGATCACGCACCCAACAGTCCAGCGCAGTGCCATTGTCGTCGAACGGCAGCATGTTCGTTGCGCGGCCTCCCAGGGAGACGTAACGCGCGTCATCCGAGACACCGCTCACGAAGCCGTCGCCGTTCGACTCCGCACCCTCATACCCCTCGCTCACCCGGAAAGTGTTGCCAGCCACGCGATCGCGAAGGAATCCATCCTGGAGACCCAACGTGTCCCCTGGGGCGAGATTCGTCGCCAGGCTGTCGAACACGAGCCAGCGTCCGTCCACGGACAGGCTTGCAGGGGAAGACACTCCGTCACCGGCGATTCCGCCGCTATTGACGCTTTGAATCGTCGTCGTGCTGAACAACAAGTCGCGCAGCGCTACCTGGGCCGTGGAAGTGCCCGGGGGAACCATGTTCAAGGCCCAGGTCTGAAAGGCCACGAACCGGCCATTGCCCGACAGGAATGCATAGCGCGAGGCGCCGTCCGCCTGGACGCCCTGCGCGTTGACCGAAACGAGAGACGTCGTTCCGGCGATGACGTCGCGCACGAAAACGTCAGGGAGGGTGCCGTTGGCGTCCGGAGTCACCAGTGCGGCCGAACTGTGGAAGGCGACGTATCGTCCATCGTCCGAGACCGAAGGATCAAGCGCCGGCAGCGTGCCTTGCTGCCCCGCGCTTGCGACACTGACGCGAGTCGTCGTCCCCAGGACGCGATCGCGCAAGAACACGTCGTCCTGCGCATTCGTATCGCCCGGCACAAGGCTGGGCGAATCGCTGCAGAAGACGACGAACCGACCGTCGGCCGAGATCCCCAGACGAATCGAATTCGAATAGGCGCTGGCCTGCCCGGCCGTGGAAGAGACGCTTTCGCGCGTCGTGACGCCGCTGACGAGGTCGTGGACGAACACATCCGGGGCTGCGTTGGTGTCTCCGGCGACGAGGTTGGACGCGTAGCTTGTGAAGACGACGTGATTCCCGTCCCGGGCGATTGCTCCGGAGTAGGAGGGGCCGTTGGCACTGCTCCCGTTCGAAGAGACGCTGACTCGTTGCGTGAGCGGCCCCTGAGCCGCTGCGTGAAGCGCTAGCGTTCCGCAAACCACTCCCAACGCGACGAATTGGACATGCCGCATGATTTGCCTCCGATTCGAGCCAAGACAGGAATCTGAAACCGAGTCCGAATTCTAGCCGCTGAGCCTGGGCGGCGCTCCCAACCCCCGCCCGGCCTGTCCAGGGGATAGGATGCAGGGGTTCCTCAGGTTTCACCTCGACCGACCGAACTTCAAAGAGCACCACCTTGGCCCGCGTCGCATTCGTCCTGACCACCTGCCACGAGTTCGAGGGCGTCAAGGTCCTCTCCGCGACCCTGCGTCAGCACGGTCACGTGACTGATTCCTTCATCACTTCGGAGGAAGCCGACTATTACCAGTCGGTGCTCGACTTCGAGCCCGACGTGATCGGCATCTACGCGACCAGCGGCCAGGAGAAGTGGCCTTATCCTTATATCAAGCGCTGGAAGAAGGTCCTGCCGCACTTGAAAGTCGTGATGGGCGGCCCGCACCCCAGCCACGATCTCGAACCGCTCGAAGAAGTCGGCATCGTCGACGCGACGATCAAAGCCGAAGCCGAGTACGCGCTGCTCGATCTGGTCAATGCCTGGGAAACGAACAACTCGATCGAGTTCATCCCCAACATCGGCTTTCGCGACTCGCTCGGAGCGCACATCCAGAATCCGATCCGTCCGGTCGTGCAGGACCTCGACACGCTGCCGTTTCCCGACGTCGATCCGTTCTACAAATATCCGTTCCTGCGCCAGAAGCGCGTGATGCAGGTGCACGCCAGCCGCGGCTGCCAGAACTCGTGCACGTACTGCTCCGTCGGCCTGATGAAGAAGGAATGGATCTCCGGCAAGCAGGGCGAAAAATTCAATCGCGTCAAATCGGTGGATTACCTGTGCGAGGAGATGAACGACATCCTCGCGCGCTATCCGGGTTTTCGTATGGTCAACTTCGGCGACGCCGCGCTCAACATGGAGAGCGGCTGGGTCAAGGAGTTTGCCGACAAGTGGCCTGTCCGCGTCGGCTTGCCGTTCGCGTGCAACGTCAACATCAACCACCTCGACGAAGACGACATCATCAACTTGAAGCGCGCCGGCTGCGTGTCGGTGCAATTCGGCCTCGAGTCGGGCTCCGAGCACGTGCGGCTCAAGGTCTACAAGAAGGGCTACACCGACGAGGTCGTCTACAAGATCCCGCCGCTCTTGCGCAAGCACAAGCTGACCTACCGCACGAACAACATCATGGGCGGGCCGGCCGAGACGCTCGACGACATGTTCGAGACCGTGCGCATGAACAAGCGCATCAAGCCGAACGGTTGCACGGTGTTGATTTATCGCGCATTCAAGTCGACCGTGCTCGGGCAGGAGGACTACGCGCTAGGCCGCGTCGATCTCGAGCGCGACATCGGCCCGTCGATCCAACACGACAGCCACATGAAGCGCGACGACCGCCGCGAAGTGGTCAATCTGCAGAAGCTTTTCAACATCGCGGTCTACGTGCCGGGCGGGATTCCGCTGGTCAAGCGGCTAATCAAGCTGCCGCACAATCGTGCGTTCCAGGCCAGCCAGCTGTCGTTCCTGTGGTACCAGCACGCGGTGATTTCGGGCTACGGCATGCTCGACGACTTCCTGCTGGGGCTCAAGAACGCGGCCCAGGTGCTGCAGCCCACGCGCGAGACGAAGAAGCGCGAGACTTTTCTCGACCACATGGATATCGGTTCTGACGCGGCGCTGTAGATTGAGGGGGCACAATCCAATGTCCCTTTCGGATCACCCACTGCCCCACGGAGCCAGACATGAATTCCTTTCGCGTTGATGCCTCCCGCCTTCGCACGTTTGCCTTCTTCGTGCTCGCGGTCTCGACCGGAACTTCCGTCTGCTTGGCTCAGACGGTAACGGTCGACTTCGAGATTCCAGGTACACCGTGCGTCTTTGCCCAGACCGGGCCGTTGCGCGACCAGCTCTCGGCACAAGGCGTGCACTTCTTCGGCCCGAACTTCACTGACGGCGGTGCCGTGCTCGATTAGTGCGGCGGCTTTTGTGACATCGGGCACAGCGGCACCAACTTCCTCGCCTTCAATTCAGGCGGAACGATGGTGAACGGCGGAGTCGCGGTCGGCCCCGAAGAGGTTCGCTTCGATCAGCGCGTCGTCGCCGTCCACATCTGGGTGACCTGCGGTAGTTCTTTCTTGCTCGAGGCGTATGACGGGAACACGCTGGTCGCTTCGAACAGCCCGCCAGTGCAAGGCTGGACCCAAGCTTCCGTGCTCTCAGCCGGCGGATTCACACGTGTCGTGTTCAGTTCGATCTCTGGTGTGTTCATCTGCGACGACCTGAGCTTCGATCCCGTGAGCGTCGTGACCTACTGCACCGCGAAGTTGAACTCGCTGGGTTGCCTGCCGTCGATCGGAGCGGTCGGCACGCCGAGCGCGACAGTCGGTTCGGGTTTCACGCTGCAAGGTTCGAACGTGCGCAATCAGAAGCCGGGACTTCTGCTCTACGGAACGACCGGCCGCGCCGCCGCGCCGTTCCAAGGCGGAACGCGTTGCGTCAACTCACCGATCAAGCGCTCGGTGCCGCTCAATTCCGCCGGGACGCCGCTGCCCACGAACAACTGCAGCGGCGTGTATCTGATCGACATGAACGCCTTCGCCGTCGGTTCACTCGGCGGGACACCGCTCCCAGCGCTGCTCGTGCCGGGCACGCTGGTGGATTGTCAATTCTGGGGCCGCGATCCCGGCTTCGCGGCGCCGAACAACACCACACTGACGAATGGGCTGGAGTACACGGTCGGGCCGTAGGCTCTCGCTGAACGAAGAAAACGGCC
>JAYUOR010000369.1:0-3813 GCA_043760765.1 Planctomycetota bacterium
GTTCGCGTCACGGTGGGGCAGTTCCGCTCACCGCTCCTTTGGGAATCGCAACTCGCCGACGGCGACTTGCTGTTCATCCTGCGCACGGATACCGGGGAGTTGTTCTACACGCGCGACAAGGGCGCGATGCTTTCAGGCTCGCTCGGAGCGTTGCACTGGGCCGCCTCGTTGCAGAGCGGGCTCGACGGACTGGCGGACCGGCCGTTGATCAGTGCGCGCGTCGGCTTCGACGCTCTCGGTGGTGGCGTAGGTCTTCACCAGGGCGCGTACGGCACTGGCGAAGAGACGAAGCTCTCGATCGGCGCTGGGTATTTCGACGACCAAAGCCAGGGTAGCGGGAAGGACGGCGACGTGTTCGCGGCCGACGCGCAACTGAAGCTGGGTCGCTTTGCCGCCGACGCCACGGTCGCGAAATTTCAGGAATTCACCAATTCGAACTTCGTCGACCGCTCAGACTCGCTGCCGTGGAATACCAGCGCGAGCTTCATGGTCGCCGAAAAAATCGAAGTGGCCGCGCGCTATCAGGTCGTCAACAACATCAACAACGAGAAGGATGTCACCGCCGCCGTCAACTACTACGTCAACGGCCATGCGGCGAAGCTACAGATCAACGCGAGCTACCAAATATCGGACGACGCCTTGATCGACGACACGACCCGCTTCGGGATCGCCGCGAGCGTCAGTCTCTGATTTCGACGCTTCGCGCGGAACTCGGGTAGGCTCTGCGCGCATGTCCAAGCCCGCTGCGCACTCTCCGATGGGCCGCGAAAATCGCCTCGCCCGCGAAACCAGTCCGTACCTGCTCCAGCACGCCAAGAACCCGGTTGACTGGTACCCCTGGGGAGCGGAAGCGCTGGCGCGTTCGCGCGCAGAGGACAAGCCGATCTTCCTGTCGATCGGCTATTCGGCCTGCCATTGGTGCCACGTCATGGAGCGCGAGAGCTTCGAGAACGAAGCGACCGCCGCGCTGATGAACGAGCACTTCGTCTGCATCAAGGTCGATCGCGAGGAGCGCCCCGACCTCGACGAGATCTACATGAAGGCCGTGCAGGCGATGACCGGTCAAGGCGGCTGGCCGATGAGCGTGTGGCTCACACCCGAACTCGAACCGTTCTACGGCGGCACGTATTTCCCGCCCAAGCGCCTGTACGGCCGACCGAGTTTTCCGGAACTGCTCACTTCCTTGACGCGCGCCTGGAGCGGAGATCGCCCCGGTCTGGTCGCCGCAGGCAAGCGCATGCGCGAACATCTCCAGAAGGAGAGTTCAGTCAGCACGCGCGCGGAAATCTCCGAGCAGGCGCTCGAGCTTTCGCGTTCGATGCTCGCCGACAACTTCGATCCCGTGTGGGGCGGCTTCGGCGGAGCGCCGAAATTTCCACACGCGCTCGATCTGCGGCTGTGCCTACGCCACCACCTACGCACGCGCGATCCGGCGACCTTGACGATGGTCACGCTGACGCTCGATCGCATGGCCGAAGGCGGCATGTACGACCAACTAGGCGGAGGCTTCCATCGCTACTCGACCGATGCGCAGTGGTTGATCCCGCACTTCGAGAAGATGCTTTACGACAACGCGCTGCTCGTGCCGGCGTACCTCGAAGCCTTCCAACTCACAGGCGATGTCGAGTATGCGCGCGTGGCGCGCGAATGCTGCGAGTGGGCGCTGCGCGAAATGACTACGGCCGAAGGTGCTTTCTCGAGCGCGCAGGACGCGGACTCCGAGGGCGAGGAAGGCCGCTTCTTCGCCTGGACCCCCGCACAGATCGTGGCCGTGCTCGGCGAAAAGCTCGGCGGTCAGGCCTGCGTCTGGTACGGGGTCACGCCCGAGGGCAATTTCGAGCACGGATCGAGCGCGCTGTGGCGTCACGAAAGCGCGCAGAAAGTCGCGGCACAGTTGGGCCTCTCGCTCGCGGCGCTCGAGCCCGCGATGGTCGAAGCAAGAAATCGCCTGTTCGCGGCGCGCGAGAAGCGCGTGCATCCGAACACAGACGACAAGGTGCTCGTGGCCTGGAACGGGCTGATGATCTCCGCTTTGGCCCAGACCAGCCAGGTGCTGGGTGACGAGCGTCACTTGAATGCCGCGCGGCGCGCGGCGGAGTACGTCCTGACGCATATGCGCCAGCCGGACGGCGCCCTGTTCACGACCGCGCGCGCCGGCCGCGCGCACTTGAACGCGTACCTCGACGACTACGCCTTTTTCGTGCAGGGCCTGCTCGACCTGTATGAGACCGATTTCGATCAGCGCTGGATCAGGCACGCTCTCGAACTGTCACAAATCGTGAGCGATCGTTTCGAGGACAAGGAAAGCGGCGGTTTCTTCACGACCTCCAACGATCACGAGCGGCTGATCGCCAGGCTCAAGTCGCCGCAGGATGGCGCGCTGCCCTCGGGCAACGGCGTGCACGCATTGAATCTGCTTCGCCTCGCCGAATGGACCGGTCGCGTCGACCTGGCCGACGCTGCCGGGCGCGTGCTGCTGTCCATGGGGCAACTGGTCAACCGATTCCCAGCCGCCTTCAGTCAGTTGCTGTGCGCGGTGGACTTCCTCGCCGCGGGACCTCGCGAAATCGTCATCGCCGGCGAGGCGAATAGCCCTGCCGTGCGCGCGATGCTCGAAAAAGTCCGAACCAAGTTCGCGCCGCAGAGAGTCGTCGCACTCGCCAACGCGGGCGCGGACACGGCCTTGATGCCGCTGCTCGCCGAGAAGACGGCGCCCGCCGGTCAGGCTCGAGCCTTCGTCTGTCGCAACTATGCGTGCGGCGCTCCGCTGGCGACGGCCGACGCGCTGGCCCGCGAACTCGGGCCAATCTGATCGACCGCGCCTGCCGCGCGAGAGTATCCTGTCGAGGATCGGCGCGACCCGCGCGCCAGAACGACTCCACGTCCCCCAGCAGAGTTTTTGCATGTCCAGTTTGCGCGTCATCGTCACCGGAGGAAGCGAGGGCATCGGCCGCGCCATCGCGCTGGCTTTCGCGCGCCGCGGAGCCCGCGTCGCGATTGCCGCTCGCAGCGGCGACAAGCTCGACTCCGTCGTCCTGGAAATCGATCGGCTGGGCGGCAAGGGCTGTCCGTTGCAGATGGACGTGACCGAGGAGGGCGGCATCGAAGGCGCGATCTACCGTGGCGTCGAGCACTGCGACGGCGTGATCGACGTGCTGGTCAACAACGCCGGCATCTTCGACATGCAGCCCTTCGAGGATCAGTCGGTCGCCGGTTGGCGGCGAATGCTCGACGTGAACCTGACCGGGCCGTTCCTGGTAACGCGCGAGACGATCGATGCTCTCAAGGCGTCGCCGCGCGCGCACATTTTCAACATCGCTTCGCGGGCGGCACAGCGCGGCTTCGCGGGCGGCAGCGCTTACTGCGCCTCGAAGTACGGCCTGCGCGGCTTCAGCGACGCGCTGCGCATCGACCTCGCGCCGCGCAAAATCCGCGTCTCGACGATCTATCCCGGTTCGACCGACACCGCGATTTTCGACCGCGTGCCCGGCAACTGGGACCGCTCGAAGATGATCAAACCCGAAGCTGTCGCGGAAGTCGTACTGAACGCCTACGACGCGCCCCTCGACCAAAGTGTCGATGATATTGACGTCGGAGCACGCTGATCGTCGCCAGTACGCGGCCAGGCTCCTCTCCAAACTGTTGCGTCCACCCAACGGCGCTGTGAGAGCAACCGCCACGTCGAGCTGAACCGGCAACGGCGCAATGAACTGCGCGGCGGCGGCAGTTCGGACAGGAGCCAGGCGCCTACTGAATCGAGTTCACAAACGACATGAACTCCAGGCGCGTCTTCGAATCGCTCTGGAACGACCC
>JAYUOR010000370.1:0-10098 GCA_043760765.1 Planctomycetota bacterium
AAGGCAGCGCCCAGCGCCGCGCCGGTCCAGGACATGCTGGCTGCGAACATCGATCCCGCCGTGCGCCCCGGCGACGACTTCTTCCTCTACGCCAACGGCGGCTGGATCGCGCGCAATCCGATTCCCGCCAGCGAAGCCGCCTGGACCATCGGGCACTTGGTCAACGAGCAGCTCTACACGATCAAGCGCAGCATCAACGAGAAAGCCGCGACGCTCGACGCACCGGCGGGCAGCGACCAGCGCCGCATCGGCGACTTCTGGAGCGTGGCCATGGACGAGAGCAAGGCCGACCTCGAAGGTGCGCAGCCGCTGAAGGAGCAACTCGCCAGGATCGACGAGATCGCGACACCGGCCGACGCGCTGAAGACCGCCGCGGAGTTGCAGCGCATCGGCGTGCGGGCCTTCTGGTCCTTCTACGTCGGGCAAGACGAGAAGCAAAGCGACGTGATCGCCGTGATGCTCGCCCAGGGCGGGCTGGGCTTGCCCGACCGCGACTACTACTTCAACGAAGAAGAAGGCGTCGCGAAGGTGCGCGCGGAGTATCCCGCGCACGTCGCGCGCATGCTGGCGTTGATCGGCCGGCCCGAAGCGGCAGCGCAGGCGGGCGGCGCGGCGGTGATGCGCTTTGAAAGCGCGCTTGCAAAGGTCAGCCGCACGCTGGAGGCGCGCCGCGATCCGTACCTGAACTACAACAAGATGTCGGTCAGCGAATTGGAATCGACGCACACACCGCATATCAATTGGCGCGGCATCCTGAACGGCTTTGGCCTCTCGCAGGCGGACACGGTGATCGTCGGTCAACCGGAATTCCTGGCCGGTCTGGACGCGCTGCTGCTGTCGACGCCGATCGCGGAACTGCAGGACTATCTGCGCTTCCATCTGGTCTCGGAATACGCGCCGTACCTGAGCCGCGCCCTCGACGGCGAGAATTTTGCGTTCTACGGCAAGCAACTGCAGGGCAGCCAGGAACAGCGGCCGCGCTGGAAGCGCGTGCTGGACGCCCAAGAGGGCGCGATGGGCATGGTGGTCGGCAAGGTCTTCGTCAAGGACTACTTCCCCGAGCGCACCAAGCAGCGCTACACGCGCATGGTCGAAGCGATCCGATCGACGTACCGCGAGCACATCCAGGCCTTGTCCTGGATGAGCGCAGCGACCAAAGCCAAGGCGCTGGAGAAGCTCGACAAGATGACGAAGAAGGTCGGATTCCCCGACACGTGGAAGGACATGAGCACGCTGCAGATCAGCCGCGAGAGTTTCGCGCGCAACATGCAGAGCGCTGAGCGCTGGCATTTCGACGACAACGTCGCCAAGTTCGGCAAGCCCGTCGACCGCAGCGAATGGGACATGACGCCGCAGACCTACAACGCCTACTACAACCCGAGCAACAACGAGATCGTGCTGCCCGCCGGCATTTTCATGATCGCGGGCCTCAAGGACGAGGACGCCGATGACGCGCTGGTGTACGGCTATGCAGCTGCAAGCACGATCGGCCACGAGATCACGCACGGATTCGACGATCAGGGCCGCCAATACGACGTCAAGGGCAACCTCAGCGACTGGTGGACACCCGAAGACGCGGAAAAGTTCAAGCAGCGCGCGAAAGTGATGTCCGATCAGTTCGATTCCTACGAGCCGATCCCGGGCATCCACATCAACGGCAGCGCGACCCTCGGTGAGAACATCGCCGACTTCGGCGGAGTGCTGCTGGGCCTCGACGCGTTCAAGAAGACCGATCAATACAAGGGCGGCAAGCCGATCGCCGGACTGACCCCGGTGCAGCGCTACTTCCTGGGCTATGCCCTGGGTTGGCTCGGCCACTCGCGCGAAGAACGCCTGCGCCAACAACTGCTCAGTGATGTGCACTCGCCGGCGCGCTGGCGAGTCAACGGCCCCTTCGCCAACGTGCCCGAGTTCTACGCGGCCTTCGGCGTGAAACAAGGCGATCCCATGTGGCGCGCGCCGGATCTGCGCGCGAACATCTGGTAGCAGGCGGCGCGCAGACGGCTTGCGCGCTCACGCAGCGGCGCTGCGATGCAAAACCCAAGCTCGACTTCGACATCATGACCACGAGCGTCGGCCGTGTCGGCGCGTGCGAGCGCGATGTCGAAATCGAGCTTGGGTTCCGTATCCCGAGAGGCAGGGCGGCGCTCAGTTCTCCTGATCGAAGTCGAACTCGTGCCCGGGCAGCGAGGGCGGCAGCGCGAGTCGCTTCATCGTCTCGGCCATCTCGGTATGCAGCAGCATCGACTTCACCGCGACGGCCGAGAGTTCCTCGATTCGCAGTCGGGCTGGATCTGGGCGACCGTCACTCGCACTTCTGCGTGCTCGATGCCAGCGGTGTGCCGCACGAGCAAGGCAAAGTCGTGATGTCGCCCAAGGACCTGACGGCGTTTTTCGCGCGCGTCGCGCCGGCGCGTTTGGTCATGGAAGTCGGCGGCCAGTCTCCGGGGTCCGCCGCCTCGCGCAGACTGCCGGGCTTGAGGTGATCGTCGCCAACCCGCGCCGTGTGCGGTTGATCACGCGAAACGAGCGCAAGAATGATCGCACCGACGCCGAATTGCTCGCACGACTTGGTCGCGCCGATCCGCACTTGCTCTCGCCTGTGCAGCACCGCTCCGCGCAGTGCCAATCCGACTTGGCGGTGAACCGCGCGCGCTTGACCGCCCGCTGACGGCGTCGTAGCGTGCAATCCAGCGATCGACTCAGATTGCTCCTCGATTTTCGGGAGCGTCGAGGCGACAAAAACAAAATCGAGGTGACTGCGATGGACCTTTTGGGAGCCCAGACCGAACTTGTCAAGATCAGAGCGAACCTCGCCAAGGACCCGGCGCTTCTCGCCGACAAGAAGAGGTCAGATCTTTTGAAGGACCTCGACGGCATCTTGAACGCGCTGAAGCCGGTCCTCGAGAAGAAGAAAAAGATCCAGGCCGTACTCGCCGGCATCGCTGCGGTCAATGCTGACATAAAGGCGTACAACACGCTGCTGACCAAGGTCGCGGAGGATGCGCGATCAGCCTACAAGGACGCCGCCGCTCAATCGAAGGCGGACACGGCGAAGCGCGACTTCTTCATGATGGCGAACTACCTCCAGCTCGTGGGGCAGCAGAGCTCCATGGACACGATCTAGGATCGGCCGTCGGCCCTCCGCCGGCGCTGGAACGACGCTCAGCACGGCTCGCCGCCAACCGGTGATCTCGTCCCCGGAACGCCTGCGACGATACTGATCGAGTCGCTTCGGCGCATTCAAGGCAAGGTGCCCTGGCCAGGGATTTCCGTACAACGCCAGCTTGCAGCCGCTCTACGCGAAGCTGACACCCTTTCAGGCGAAGGGGTCTGTCCGTTTCTTGCGACGGGCTCTGGCGACCTGAGGCGCTGGTGCACCCGGACGGCCACGTCGAGCCTCGCGAACTCGTATCCGTTTGCTCACAGTTCGCGCGGCGGTTCCCCAAACCAATGGACCAGGCCGCAGAAATCGCACATCAACGTCGTTGCTTCCTTATTCGCCCAGTCGAGATTCATTAGGGTCATGCCGAAAGTGTTCATCAACGTCGAACCTTTGATGAACTCCTCGTGCCCGCAGTGCGTGCAATGCAGCTGCTTTCCGCCCGCCTCGAATCGCTGCGGGCCCGCGTCTTTCCCCAACGCCTGCGCTCCAAGCTTGAGTCCCTTCCAGAGTCCCATTCATGTACTCCTGTGCCTTCGCGCGCAACTGTACCTAGACCATTGAACCGCATCTCGACGCTGCAAGGATGGCCTTGAGCATGGGTCTGGGCGGTCGTGATTGCAATGGGCCAGCCTTGGGCGTCCTGACGTGCCTGCTTGAGGCCTTCCAAGAGCGATTTGTGTGGGCTTTCAGCGTGCCAAGCTGCGCTGTCTCATTCGCACCCTGCTGTGTGGCGGGGGGATACGCGTGTCAACCGCATGGCCTCACTCAGGGCCGAGGGTCGCAGCCGGAGCAGGTTCCGGGCCTTTGAATCTGCACTTTCACGCGCTGGTGCTCAACGGCGCGCATAGTTGCGTGCCGGCAGAGCTCGCGACGAAATTCCACTTTGCATCGCCGCTCGAGGACTGCGCCTTCGAAGAGCTGACACGCACGATGCAGCAACGCGTCACGCGCTATCTCGAGCGCAAAGGCCATCTACCGCGCAAGGTCGGGGTCGAGGATGAGTCCTCCGAGCGCGAGCTGCTCGCTCTGATCAGCTCGCCGTTGTCCAGGCGAGAGTGCGGCGGCGAGTGCAGCGCCGGCTGAATGCGCAGCCACGCGGGGCGCTGACGCGAAGCGTTGCGCCGACACGCTGCGCTCGATGTGGGCTGAACTACTCCGGCGAGTTTTGCCATCGATGTGCTCGAGTGCCCGCACTGCGGAGCACGGCGCAAGCTGATCGCAATGATCTCAGACAGCGTCGTCGTGCGAAAAATCCTCGACCACCTCGGACTGCCGAGCGAGCCTCCAATCCTCGCGAGCTCACGCGTCGGCGAAGAACTGGCCTTTGACGCGTGACGTAAGCACCAGCGGGCGTCCGCCCGCGCGCACGCTCCGCGTGCGCGCGAAGCGACGCATTGCCACGCGAGCAAAAGCCTGCCGCTCGAGCGCTGCCGGACGACACTTCGCGGCTAGCAAAGAGCGCCTCAACCCACAAAAACAGGCGAAAACGGCCGCTTCGCGGCCCCCATCCCCCTCCGGGGTGCTACCGTGAAGACGTGATCAGGGGCTTGGATTTCCTATCCGTCCGGCCCGCAGGACTGTTCCAGAGCAGCCAGGCAGCGCGCTTCATTCGCGCCGGGAACCATGGACCTTTCGCCGAAAGGCCTGCGAGAAACTCGTTCACTGCGTCGAGGCGGAGCCATGGGGCGGTGCTCGGCCGTGCGCTCGATTCAAGTCATACTCGCGCGCGCACGTCTGACGGCGTGTCCTGGTCCGCGATTTTCGCGTAACCTGACAATCGACGCGGATATCAATGCCATCGCGTGCTGAATCCGCGGCGGCAAACTACGGCGGAACTGGCGCGCTGGGCAAACCGTCGAATTGTTCGACGGCCATGTATCTCGACAACGCTTTGAGCAAATTTCCCATGACCCACGCTATTGTCTCGACATTTGGCTTGCTCTTCCTGACGCTCGCCGCGGCACAGGCGCAGGCGCAGACTCAAGCTTGGGTACAGCAACTCGGAACCAGCAGCGAGGACTACGTGGTGTGCGCCGCGCGGGATGGGACGGGCGGCGTCTACGTGAGCGGAAGCACCAATGGCAGCCTCGGCGGACCGAACGCGGACCCCAGCGGCGCGACCGGTGATGCGTGGCTTGCACGATTCGACAGCTCAGGGAGCCAAGCGTGGATTCGACAGTTCGGGACGAGTGCAGAGGAGTTCGTGGTCAGCGCCGCCCCTGATGGATCAGGCGGCGTGTACGTGTGCGGCGCGACGCTTCTCAACCTCGGCGGACCCAGCGCAGGAAACTATGACGCGTGGCTCGCGCGCTACGACGGCTCTGGAAACCGGATCTGGATCCGACAGTTCGGAACGATCAACTACGATGCTGCGCATGCCGTGACGCAGGACGGAGCGAGCGGCCTTTTCGTCGCCGGCTACACCAACGGTAGCCTTGGCGCGCCGAATGCAGGCCAGAGTGACGCGTGGCTCGCGCGCTACGACAGTGCGGGCAACCAGACATGGGTCCGACAGATGGGTACGCTGCTCTATGACTCAGCGGATACGGCAACATCGGACGGGGCCGGCGGCGTGTACGTGAACGGCTACACCGAAGCCAGCCTGGGTGGTGCGAGCGCCGGCCAACAAGACGCGTGGATCGCCCGCTACGACAGCGTGGGGACGCGGAGCTGGATCCGTCAGCTCGGGACGAGCGGCTGGGAGTACGCGACCGCCGCGTCACTCGACGGATCGGGTGGAGTGTTCGTGGGCGGCGTCACATCCGGCAGCCTCGGCGGTCCGCACGCGGGCGGCTTGTACGACGCGTGGCTGGCGCGTTACGACGGATTCGGCAACCAAACCTGGATCCGGCAGTTTGGTGGCCCTGCCACCGACATGTTTGAGGAAGCCGCTCCGGACGGATCCGGCGGCGTTTACTTGATTGGTTTCAGCGTGTCGCCGACGACTGACTCCTGGTTGGCACAGTTCGACGGCACTGGAACCCAGACGTTGCTCCAGCCGATCGGCACAGTCGACGTCGACTTGGCGTTTGCCGCCGCTCCGGATGGAGCGGGAGGCGTGTACCTGGGCGGGAAAACCACCGGCAATCTTGGCGGGCCGAATTCGGGCTCCTTCGATGCCTGGCTGGCGCGTTACGTTGGAGCCTGTCCCGTGCCGACGAACTACTGCGCAGCGAAAATCAACTCGCTGGGTTGCACGCCGGCGATCACATCGATCGGCGCACCTAGCGCGACCGCTGGTTCCGGTTTTGCGATCGAGGGCACGAACGTGCGCAACAACAAACCGGGGTTGCTGCTGTACACGAAGGCTGGCCGCACGGCGACGCCGTTCGGAGGTGGCACCCTCTGCCTCCACACGCCGCTCCGACGCTCGGTCGCTCTCACCTCGGGAGGCTCACCCGCGCCGTCGAACGATTGCTCGGGCGTGTATTCGATCGACATGAACCTATTCGCGATCGGCGCGCTCGGTGGAACGCCGGCGGGATACTTGACCATCGTCGGCACGCTCGTCGACACGCAGTTTTGGGGCCGCGACTCCGGCTACGCGTTCCCGAACAACGTGACGCTCACGGCCGGCCTGGAGTTTTCCGTGTGTCCGTGAGCAAGGCGAGCTCATCCATTCGCTGCTCGCGTGCGCGTCGATCAGCCTGACGAAACCGTAGGAGGCTGCGGTACCAGGCTCGACTTCGGCAGCTGCCCGCGGCGCCCGAGCGACTGCGCCCAGATGTCGAAGTCGAACTTAGTATCGTATTCTGCTCGGCCCGCCTCAGACATATCCGTGCGCGCGAGGCGACGCATTGCCACGCGAGCAAAAGCCTGCCGCTCGAGCGCTGCCGGACGACACTTCGCGGCTCGCAAAAAGCGCCTCAACCCACAAAAACAGGCGAAAACGGCCGCTTCGCGGCCCCCATCCCCCTCCGGGGTGCTGCCGTGAAGACATGACCAGGAGCTTGGATTTCCTATCCGTCGAGGGCATATATCTGTGCCAGTTCGATTCGAATGGTGAGGCCACGTTCGAAGTAGAGCGCAGGCCCGATCGAAACTTCTTTGAGCAACCCGTCGCGCTTGCTTGCGCGTCCGACGGGACAGTCGTCGTGCTCGACACGCCCGGCGAGCTGTGTTTCTTCGACGAGAAGTGTGCCCCGCTCCGGCAGATTCACTTGCCCCCGATCGATCTCCTCTTCGTCAACAACTTGCATGTCGGTCAGCGCTGGGCAGTGATCAGCTACCCCCACGGGTGGGAGGACCCCTCGGCACTCGTGGTCTCCCTGACCGACGGAAAGACATCGCGCTTCTACCCGCCTTTGGGGAAAGAGCCACGTGGCTCGTGGTCCTTCGGACTGTCGCCCGACGAGTCCGAGCTTTGGGCGCTGGCGGCGCGCCCCGCAGCGTTGCACCGCTTCAAGCTGCCCCGCTGACGAGCGTTCGTCCTCAGAAACGCACGCCGACTCTCGTCGTTTTCCCGCCCGCGACGTCAGCCTCGCCCTCGAGCGTCGCAATTCCGTCGTCTTCCGTGCGCCCGGGAGACCAGTAGCGAATGCGCCAGCGCACGTGGCCGGCGGGGACGATCACCGTGCGCAGTACATTCTCGTCGTCGCTGGGCTGCCAGTGGGTGCTCTGTCGCAGTGTCGAATCGCCGGCGCATTGCAGCTCGAGCTCGAAGTCGGCGATTGCGCGTTCACCCTCGCGCTCGAAGCGCAAGTCGCCGCCGGGCTGTGGACGGATCACGACCTTCGCTTCACCTCCGGCGGACACGATCACTTCCGCGCGCGCGACGAATGGCCCGGCTGAGAGCTCGAGCACCACGGGCTGGAGCGCGGCAACGTCCTCGATCACGAAGACCCAGCCATCGGCGGCTGCGAGCGGTGCGAAGCCGCGGGTCACTTTCTGTGCTGCCTGTCCTGCACTTGGTACCCACTGCCCCTCGTCGAAGGGCTGCATGAGGAGGAATCCGCGTGCAGGCCGTTGTTCCGCCGGCACGTCATCGAAGCTGATGTGTCCGACGATTCGTCCAGGCCCGCCGAGTTCCCACTGCAAGCGCACATCGAGATCCGTCGGGGCGATGAGGATCTCGCGGTCGCCGCGCGCGCCCTCGGCTGTCTCGACGCGCAAGCGCCATTTTCCAGCGCTCAGTCCTTGCGCCCGCAAGATGCCGAACTCGCGCACGACGTTCAAACCGCGGCCATTCGCCAGGGCGTGATCGGAAATGCGAATGATGCTGGCCTGTCTGGGCGTCAAGGGCTTGTGCGTGAGCGCGTCGAGCAACTCGACTTCGATTCGAGCGCTCCCCGGCTCGATCCTGTTCATCTGCAAAGTCAACGGCGAGTCAGCGCTGCACGCAGTGAAGCGGCCCGGACCTTCCCACTGGCTTCCGTCGTCAGGCAAGTTAATGTTGAACGACCAGTAGCCTTCGTCCAGACCCTTGATTGCGAAATGGCCGTCCTCGCCGGACTTGCTTGAATAGTGCTGCGACGCATTGTGGCCCTGTGCGAAGAGCGAGAATCCAGCGAGCGGAGTTCCTGCCTGGTCGACGAAGTGACCTTCGAGCAGCGACTCGCGGGTCAGCGTGATGTCGATCGAAGGGCTCGTCTCATCCGCGGCGAGTTTGCGTTCGATGGTCCTGGTCGCATAGCCGCGCGCTCCGGCCTCCAGGCCGATCATTGCCGTAGAGGAGAGGCCAAATGTGAACTGACCCTGCGCATCAGTGTGCCCGGATCCCGAACCTGGACGTTTCTCGTTCACCGTCGCGTCGGCGATGGGAGCCCCGTCCTTTGTCAACACGCGACCGCTGAGCGTGACCCCGACGAAGGGGTCGAGCACGAGCTTGATGCGCGTCGTCTGCCTCGGATCGAGATCGACTCGACGAGTCGCTTCGCGCTTTCCCTTCGCGTTGGCTGCGACCTTGTATTGGATGCCGCTCACGGAATGACCCGGGTCGTCATCGATCGACAAGCGCGAGAAACTTGCAATTCCTGCGGCGTTCGTGAGTGCGCTGAAGCTTTCCTTCACCCACGGATCGTTCCCGAGCCAAGCGTCGTAGTCGGGGGTGTTCGGGAGGCCCAGCGGTTCGAATTTCGGCCAGACGGAGACCGCCACACCTTCGATCGGCGCACCTGCGCTCTCGACGACTTCGACTTCGAGTCGCACCGACGGACGCATCCGGACCACGACGTCGTCGACGGTCTCCCGCTTGTCGACGACGCCGATCGTGGCCCATCCCATTCCTTCGTTCGTCAGCGCGAACAGGCGCGGAAGTCCGTATTGCGGCGGCGCAAGTCGCCGCGGGAGCCGGAAGTGTCCTTCCGAATCGCTCGCGCCGACTTCGAGTGCTCCCTCGATGCCGGAACCCCCTCCGAACGCGGCGACACCCATCAAGAGCAGTCGAGCGCCCGGGACTTGAGTGAGGCCGTCGGAGGCGACGACGCGCCCGCGAACCGAGCTTCCGCGCGGCAGGTGAACTTCGCCCAGGTCGATGACTCGCGGCGATTCGGCGGAGGCTTGCATGCCGGAAACCCTCACCCACTGGACCGCACGTTCCTCGGCCCACACCTCGAGCTCGGCATTGAAGCGCCGATCTGCACGCGAGTCTTCGATCAGTACGACTCCGCCAGCTCCAGAAACCGCGATCGCGCTCTGATTCCGAGCCATGCTCCCAGACTCGTTGACATAAAGTGCGGCATGAGCACCGACGAGCGGAGTCCCCGTGACGTCGTCGATCACTGTGCAGCAGACTTTGTTGCGAGCCGCAACGCCTGGCGGAAGTGCCGCAGCGACTTCGCGACGTTGGGCGTCGCCGGGATCGGCCGCGAGGACGTTCTCAGGTTCGCACTTCGCCGCCGTCTCCAGGCTCTTTTCCTCGGAATCCGCCCGCAGACTCCCACTCGTGATCACGGGCGCACTGAAATCGCGCACGAGCCACGCAGCAGCGATCA
>JAYUOR010000371.1:0-3802 GCA_043760765.1 Planctomycetota bacterium
ATCTCGATCAGCGAGTAGTACGCGACGTCGTGCAGAAGCGCCGCGCCGCCTGACGAGCGCGCGCGCGAGTGGATCTCGTGCACGTAGCCCGCGCGCAATTTCGCGAGGCTGAGCCGCACGCTCTTGCCGTCGGCGGCGACTTCCACGGAGCCCACTTCGAGGCGCTGCTTCTCGACCTCGTCTGAGCCGTAGGTCTCGTGCTCCAGGTAGGTGTAGCTTTCCAGATCCCAGTTCGAACGCTCTTTCGCGCTCGCCGCATCGACGGCTTGCGTGAACTCGATCACGAATCCATCGGGCTTCGCGTGAACGGCCAGCATTTCGAACGGAACCTCTTTCGTCCAAACCAGCCGCTCGAGCCCCGCGGACTTCGGCCCCAGACTGCCCCAGCCGCGATTGGTCTCGCCGCAGAACAATGAACCGTCCTTGCCCCAGGCGATGCGCACTACGCCGCTTGCCAGCCCGATGCGGAATGGAAAGCAGGCGCCTTGCCAACGGCCGTTGACACGTTCGAGGCACACGCGCAGCACCGAAGACTGGTACTGATCGCCGAGAAAAATCTGATGTTCGAAGGGACCGAAGCGGCCCTGCGTCTCATCCCAGACCAGTCCAGACACCGAGCGGCCCATCTTGTCGTAGGGAAACCAGACCGCCGGCGCGTGATACGTCGGCATGGTCTTCGGCAAATCGGGAACCAGGACTTCGTTGGGCGGCATGCCCGGAATCGTGAATTTCCAGCGCGGATCCTTGCAGGATTCGATTCCCCAGGGATGGCCGTAGAAATCGCCCGGCACGAGTTCGCAGAGTTTGCCGGTGCCGCACCATTCGCCCTGATTGTCCGTGTAGAACAGATCGCCCGCCGGACTGGCCGCGACGCCGCAGGGTGAGCGCAGCCCGGCGCACATCGGTTGCATCTCGCCCTGCGGTGTGATGCGCAGCGCGAAACCGCGCCACGGCACCGAACCGAACGGCTCGTCGCCGAAGGGCCGGTTCGTGGTGATCCAGAAATTGCCGTCGCGATCGAGTACCGGACCGAAGGCGTACTCGTGATAGTTTCCGCTGATGCGCCAGTCGTCGCAGACGGTCTCGAGTTCGTCCATGCGCAGGTCGCCGTCGACGTCGCGCATGCGCGACAGTTCGGCGCGCTGCGTGCAGTAGATCCAACCATCGTGGGGCAGGAGCCCGAGCGGTTCTTGCAGGCCCTGCGCGAAAAGGTGGAAGACCGGCTGTGTGCCCGGCTCGCCATAGGCGTTGGCGATGACATAGACCTCGCCGCGGCGCGTGCAGACCATCGGCCGGCCATCGGGCAAGAGCGTGATGCCGCTGACCTCGAGCACCAGACCCTCGGGCGTCGGCACGGGCTCGACGCGGTAAAAACTCGCTTCCTTCGGCGCGGCTTGCGCTTGAGCGAGGCAGAGCAACAGTGAAATCACCACGCGACCTCCAACTCGGCCTGAGCCGAATACTTGCCATCCGCCATGCGCACGAAAACCACTGGAACCGCTGCGCTTACGCGCGGATCGCCGCGCAGGAAAAGACCTTCGACGGCGTGCGGCGAAGAGAATTCGAATTTGCGCACGAGCAGCGCCGTGCCTTCGCGCATCAGCGGCAGGTTGCTTTCTTCGACTTCGACGTCGCCGAGGCTGTAGCGGAATGTCGGCCTACGCGCCGCGTCGTAACGCGTGCCCAGTCGGCGCAAGCCGGCCTCGCGCCCGATCGCGCTCGGCCAGGCGGCGTCGGCTGACGTGAGGAAGGCGAGCGACGGAGCCTTGGCGAACTCGAGCAGATCCGCACTCGCCGGCCACTCGAGCGAGCCTGCGCGACCGTCCCAGGTTCCCTTGACGTTCAAGAACTGACCGCGCCAGGCGCACACCAGGCGCGAGTTCTCCATGTCGAAGGCGTAGTGCACGAATTGCGGACTGCCCACGGCGAGAACGCGCGCGCTCGCACCGCGCAGGAACACGCCGCACAGGATCGCGTCGGTCTCCGGCACGAGTTCGTACTCGGCATCGGCTGCGATCAGCCCCGGCGGCATCGGCATGGCGCGTCCCAGTGCAAGGTAGTTGAGGATCGCTTCGACCTGTTTCTTCGGATCGCCGCCCAGCATCGTGCGGGCCGAGCTGACGCCGTCGCGGTCCCAGAAGATCGGCATGCGCGTGTTCATGCCGAGCGACTGTGGGTCGAGCAACAACTGGCGCACCCACGCGGGCTTGATGCGCTCTTTGACGTGCGTGAGGTCGACCGCCGGAATGCCGAGCGACTTGACGCCGTTGAAAACGTGGCACTGGATGCAGCCCAGACCGCCCGTGCCGGCGAGCCTGCGGCCCAATTCCGCTTGATCGAGCGCGACCGGCGGCTCCGGCGCGGCCGTCTCGTGCTCGTCAACCTGCCCGAGCAGCGCTGCGAGGCTCGCGACGTTCGCCGCACCGAACAGCGGCATGCGCGTCGCCAGATAGGGACGTTCGCTCGTCCCCTCGGTCAGCACGCGCGTCATCCACTTCGCGTAGAGCTTGCGGCCCGCGCCGTCGAGCCGCGGCGGCAGACGGCCTTCGTTGCCCAAGTCGACGGCGACGAGTTCGCGGAAATGCTGGCGCTTGCTTTCGTCGGGGCCGCCCACGCCATCGCGCGCGTGGCAGTTCAGGCAAGCGAAGCGTTCGAACTTGTGCGCCAGGATCTCCGCGGGCGCGCGTGTCGCAGAAAGCGCTGCGGGATCGCGCAGCAGCGCGCTCAAGTGCGCGCGCTGCTCTGCATCGAGCGCGAAACTCGGCGCCGCCGCGCTGTTCGCCGGCGCAAGACAGCCGCGCTGGTTGTGTCGCGCGAGGGCCGAGAAGGTCGGCGCCCGCGGCGCATGCGATTTCATCCCGTCGAGCGTGTGGCAGGCCGCACAGCCGAGTTCAGCGAAGGCTCGACGGCCGCGTTCGACCGCGCTCGAATCCGCCGCACGCGCCGGCGCAATCGAATCGAAACTGACGTCCCAGTGCTTCAGCACCGTGGCCGGCAGGATTTCCATGCTGCCCTCGGGCGCTTGCCAACTGACCGAAAGTTCCTCCCCCCCGCCCGCTTCGAACATCGACACGTTGAGCGCATGCAAGCCGCGTTCGAGCCACAATCCGCCCGTGCGCTCCTGCGGGGGACGCACCCCGTCGTTGTCGACCACGAGCTTGCCGTCGATGTAGAGCACCGAACCGTCGTCGGAACGCGTGGAAAACTCGTAGCGTCCGGCCTTCGCAACTTCGAGCAAGCCGCTCCAACGGACCGCGAAGTCGTTCTCGCGGTGTTCGGGCAGTTGCGAGAGATCCTCGATGGTCCCGCTGGAGACTCGCGTGAGCGCGCTGAAATCGCCCGCGGCGCTCGCGCACTTGCCTTCGAAGTATTCGCTGCGCAGGCCCGGCGCCAGACCGCCGGTACGTGCTTCCCCGCGCAGCAGGTAGACCGCGATCGCGCGCGCTTCTTCGTCCGAGAGTTTCAGCGAAGGCATGCGCCCCGCGGGCCGCGCGCCCAACGGATCCACGAGAAAGTGCGCAAGCGCATCGACGCTCGTGGCGTTTGCGAGCGCACCGAGATCCGGGCTCGCGATCGGCGCAAAGGCTTCGTTCGCAGGAAAGAGCCAGATCGGATCGCCAAGATCCTCGACGCTCTCTTGCGCCGTGTGGCAAGCCACGCAGCCGACAGTATGGAAGAGTTGGCGTCCTCGCTCGAGCGTCGAGATGTCCACCTCGACGCTCGGCGACTGCAAGGGGCCGCCGAGCGTGCCAAGGAACGCCACGAGGTCCCCCGCCGTGGCTTCGCGCTTTGCGGGCGCGAA
>JAYUOR010000372.1:0-3802 GCA_043760765.1 Planctomycetota bacterium
GCGACCGCTTCCATCGTCAGCGCGCCCTTGTAGCCGCACTCGTTCAACGTCGCGACGAACTTCTTCCAGTCGATCGAGCCCATGCCCGGCGCCATGCGATTGTTTTCGGCCACGTGCACATCCGTGAGCCGCGGCGCGGCCGTGCGGATCGCCGCGTGCAGATCCTGCTCCTCGATGTTCATGTGGAACACATCGATGCACACGCCGCAGTTGGGGCCCACCGCCTTGGCCAGGGCCATGGCCTGATCGGCGCGATTGAGGAAATACGTCTCGAAGCGATTGAGCGGCTCGAGCGCGATGCGCACGCCGCTCTTCTCGGTCAGCGCGTAGATTTCTTGCAGACCGGCGACGACCCAGGCCCATTCTTCCTCAGGCGTTCCGTCGGGCACGACCTTGCCGACAGTCGCCGGCACGATCGTGATCTCCGTGCCCTCGAGTTCCTTGACCATGTTGACCACCGACTTCATGTAGTCGACGGTCGCGGCGCGTTGTTTGGGATCCTTGGCGGCCAGGTTGCGATCGCCGAGCGTCAGCGTGACCGCGCCCCAGCAACGGATGCCGTGTTGTTTCAAGAGCGGACGGCATTCCTTGGGCGGATACTGCTTGGGCTCGCCGCTGATCTCGATGCTCTCGAAGCCAAGGCGCTTGATGCGCTTCAAGGTGATCTCGAGCGGTTCGGCGCGCATCCAGTTGTGCGTGGAGAGGTGCATGGGCATGGGGCTTTCGAAAGGGACGATGGGGCCGTGGGAGGGGAGAGCGGACGTGAGCTGGAGCCGAGTCCGAACGCATCACCAGGCCGCCAGGGTAGCACCGGGCGCCGGGGAGCAAAGCGTCCGCCGGACCGGGCAGCTGGAAACACGTCGATGACCAGGACCGGGCGCGGTCCTGTGAGCACGCCGCGGCGCGCGCTCAGTTCCCGACGATGTAGCCCAGTCCGTCCGAGAGCGATGTGTTCAACGGCGCGGCGAAGCCGTTGTCGCGGCTCCACCACTGGCAGTTGACGAAGCTGCCGGGCACGCTGAGTTCGGGCGCGGGGCTGCCGCCGAGCGCGCCCGCCGCGAAGGCGTTCATGTCGACCGAGAGCAGTCCCGAGCAGTCGAACGCGCCGGGTGTGCCGCCTGAATTGACCGCCGGAGCGCGACGCAGCGCAGGCGCGATGCACAGCAGTCCTCCCTGAAAAGCCAGCGCACCCGGACCATCGAGGCCGTAGAGCAAGAGCCCGGGTTTGTTGTTGAGCACGCTCGCGGCGACGATCGCGAAGCCCGAACTCGCGGACGCGCTCGAAATTCCGCTGGAAACGATCGCCGGCGTGCAGCCCAGGGAATTGACCTTGGCGGTGCAATAACTCGCCGTGCCGGCGAGCGGCGTGCGCAAGAATGCATCCATTTTCGCGTTGGTGTCCCCGGGCACGAGGTTCGAAGCCGTGCTCGCGAAGGCGACGCATGTGCCGTTGGCGCTGACCGTGGCGAGCAGCGCAGCCGCGTTGCCCTGGCCCGAAGGCGCGGGCTCGCTCATGCGCTCGGTCCGGCCCTGCAGGAGGTCGCGACGGAAGACGTCGGAGACGAAGTTGTTGTCGCCAAGAATCAGATTCTCCGCCGTGCTGGCGAATACGACAAAGCGGCCGTCGGCGCTGATCGAAGCATCGTCGCTGAGTCCGAGCGCTTCGGTTCCACTGCTGTCGACACTCGCGCGCACGAGTGTGCCGCGCCGGCGATCGCGCACGAAGATGTCGGTAGCCGCGTTGTTGTCGCCGATCACAAGATCGGGCGCGGAGCTGTGGAAAGCGACAAAGCGGCCGTCGCGCGAGAGGCACGGCGCGAAACTGCCGCCGTTGCCTTGGGTGCCCGCGGACGCCAGGCTCACCAGCTCAGTGACACCCGTGTTGAGGTCGCGCAGGAAAACATCACTGGCTGGATTCGTGTCCAAAGCCACGAGGTTGGTTGCCATGCTCTCGAACGCGCACACGCTCGCGTCGCCTGAGAGATCCGGATATCGGCTCTCGAGGTCGGATTGCCCGCCGTTCAAGGCGAGCGACAGGCGTGTGATCACGCCGAGCTGCACGTCGCGCAGGAAGATGTCGCTCACCTGATTGCTGTCGCCTGGCACGACATTCGTTGCCGTGCTGGCGAAGACGACGAAGCGGCCGTCGTCGCTGATGTCCGCATGCGAGCAGTTCTGATTCGCCTGTCCGCCGGCGGAGGGCACGCTGACGATCACGGTCGCTCCGAGCGCCCGGTCGTGGACGAAAATATCCTGATTCGAGGCGAAATGCGGCACGACGATCGTGCGCGAAAAACTGCCGAACACCACGAAGCGGCCGTCGGGCGAGATGCGCGGATCGCGGCTCTCGGCATCGGCCTCGCCGCCACCCGTCGCCACACTGACGCGCGTGGTAATGTCCAATGCAGTGTCCTTCACGAACACGTCGAACGCGTTGTTGGTGTCGCCCGCGACCAGATTCGAGGCCTTGCTGTAAAAAGTCACGAAACGGCCGTCCGCGCTTGGACACGGGCCGCGGAAGTTGAGCACGCTGCTTTCCTTGTTGCCTTGCACGCCGCTGGAGGACGTGCTGCAGCGTTGCGTGGTCTGCGCGTCCAGTGTTGGGACGAGCGTGGTCACGCTGCAAGCGAGGACGATGAGCGAAGAGCGGCGCATGTGGAACATCGAGGTGCGAGCCATGGGGGACTTGAGGGCAACCCTCAAGCGTAACCGGCTCGAAGGATTCGCGCTTCGTGCGTCTTTGCCGCGCTCTCCGTGCAGCGCCTGGAACGCCGGCGCGATATCCTCGCGCCCTCCCTGAAGCCTCGGGATCGCCATGCCCACCAAGCGCAAAGTTCCGTCAACGACGACAACCGGGAAAAGTTTTCGGCCGGCACTCGCCGACGAAGTGCAAGCGGCGATCGCCTGGCTCGAGCGGAACAGCTCCAAGAAGTACCGCGACGGTCTTGCGCGTTACGGCATCGTCGCCGACCGGCCCTTCGGCGTGTCGATGGCCAAGCTGAATGTGTTCGCCAAGCGGCTGGGGCGCAATCATGAACTGGCCGGCGCGCTGTGGGAGAACGGACGCTACGAGGCGCGCATGCTGGCGACCTTGGTCGACGAGCCCGAGCGCGTCACGTCCGCCCAGATGGAGCGCTGGGCCAAGGACTTCGACAACTGGGCCATCTGCGACACTGCGTGTTTCAAACTTTTCGATCGATCGCCGCACGCTTGGGGCAAGGTCGCGGAGTGGTGTGAGCGGCGCGCGGAGTTCGAGAAGCGCGCGGGTTTCGCGCTCTTGGCTTCTCTCGCACTGCACGACAAGACATCCGGCGACGGACCGTTCATTGCAGGATTGCGCCTGGTGGAGCGCGGAGCCGTCGATGATCGGAACTTCGTCAAGAAGGCGGCGAACTGGGCGCTGCGCGCGATCGGCGGACGGAGTTCGACGCTGCACGCGGCCGCGCTGAAGGTGGCGCAACGCCTGGCCGAATCCAAGTCAGCGGCTCCGCGCTGGGTAGGGAAGGATGCATTGCGTGCGCTAAACGGGCCGGTCATGAAAAGGCGCATTGCGGGGAAACGCCTCAGGGCCAAGAAGTGAGTCCGAAACGGCGCGGATGGACGATTTTCGTGTCCGCCGATGTAGGAACTCGTGTACTCGCTGCTACCTAGCAGTCCGTTGAAAAAGTCCCGTCGCGGGGGCGAGCGCGGGATGGCGAGGCAAGGAGCGCGACAGAAAATGGCGCGGAAGCGGCCTTCCTGGCCGCTGAGCACCATTTTCCGAGCGCGACGCGGCATCGCCGAAGCGCGCTCGGCCGCAGCA
>JAYUOR010000373.1:0-3795 GCA_043760765.1 Planctomycetota bacterium
GACGTTGGCTGGATCGAAGACCGAGGCCGGCGCCACGCCGTTCGCACCGATACGGATAGGAAATCCAAGCCCCTGATCATGCCGTGAGGGTCGCACCCCGGCGGGGGATGGGGCCGCGAAGTGGCCATTCTCTCCGGTTTCTGTGGATCGAGGCGTTCTCTGCGTGCCACGAAGTGTCCTCCGAGAGGGCTCGAGTGGCGGGCTCTTGCTCGCGTGGCAATGCTTCGCCTCGCGCGCATGCAGAGCGTGCGCGCGGGCGGATGCCCGCCGGTGTTCACATCACGCGCCCAAGGCCGCTTCTTCGCGGACTCGTGAGCGCGCGAAGATTGGAGGCTCGCTTGGCAGTCCGAGATGATCAAGGATTTTTCGCACGACGACGCCGCTCGAAGGTTGCTTCTCCAGGCTCAAGAATCGTTCCGTGCCGGTCTTCGTGGCGCGCAGGCTCGAGCTGCCCGTGGCGGGATCGAACGTGTACACCACGCGCGGCGAACCACTGACGCGGGCTTCGCGGGGGTAGGCGAGGCTACCGGCGGAGGCGACGCCTCCCGTGCACAGGCCTGGGACCAGCGCGATCGCGCGCAGCGGATCGCAGATCAGTTTCATCCTAGGACTCCTTCGAGAATGGGATCCAGACAGCAAACGGATCGGGCCTGTCCAGAGGCCGAAATTCCGGGCGAGGAAACTGCCCGAAGAGCGCTGATCACGCTCGTGGTAGTTTGAACACCAGGAAGATGCACCCATGACCTGGATCCGAACCACTGCTCTGGCCGGCGCCGAAGAGGCCCTGCGCAAGGCGTTGGAAATGCAGCGCGCGCTGTACCCAAAGGAATACTCGAGTCCGGTTTCGCCGGGCGGTGACAGCATCGTCGGCGCGCACGCGCTGATGCCCACGGCCTTGTTCCACGTTTTCGCCGGTTTCGGCGCGATGATGTCGCCGGATCTGCCGCTCACGCGCGCGCAGCACGAGATGATCGCGACGCTGGTGTCGATCACCAATCGATGCTTTTACTGAACGGAATCCCACGCAGAGTTTCTGCGTAGGGTGACGCTCGACGACGCACTCGTGCAGCAGTTGAAAGACGACTACACGAAAGCGCCGCTGGAGCCCCGCGACCGCGCGATGCTCGACTACACCGTGCTGCTCACGCGCGATGCGACCTTGGTTTTGCCCGCGGAACTCGACAAGTTGCGCGCGGTCGGATTCGACGACCTTGGCATCCTGCAGATCACCCTGATTGCCTCGTGGTTCAACTACATCAATCGCGTCGCCGACGCACTCGGCGTTGGCAGGGGGCCGAACGGCGAGCACAAACATGGGCCACCAATGTGAACGGTTCAGAGTCCATCATGGCTCCGTCATGGGAACTCAGTAGACTTGCGCGCCGACGGTATGAAGCAAACGGGCACATGGATCGGAGGGTTGCTTCTGTTCGCTGCTGGGCTTGGCTGCGGCTGGGCCGTGCGCACGCTCGTGGCAGCTCCGCAAGCTGAGAGTTCAAAGTCGGCGGACGAGGAGGAAGATCCCGCGCCCGTGATCGCTCCCGGTGAGCTGCGCGTGCAGGTGACGACGCTCGCGGCGATCAGCGGTGACCTGCCGATCACGCTCGTCGCTCCAGGCATCGTGCGCGCAGCGCCGACAGCGGAGATGACGCTCTCGTCGCGGGCCGGCGGTCGAGTGCTCGAGTGCCCCGTGGCCAAGGGGCAGGTGGTGAAGCGCGGGGATCTGCTGCTGCGCCTCGACGCGGCGCCGGCCCAGACCGCGCTGAGCCAGGCCCGCGCAATGCTCGCTTCGAGCGCCAATCAGCTGGCGGAATTCGAACGCTCGGGCAGCGCGCGGCAAAAGCTGGAACTCGAGACCGCGGTCCATCGCTCGATCAGTCAAGTCGCATTGCTCGAAGCCTCCGTGAATCGCCTCGAGCCGCTGCGCTCGGACGGACTGGTTTCGCAAAAAGCCCTCGCCGAGGCCGTGCAGGCGCTCGAGAGCGCGCGCGCCGATCGGGAACTGAGCGAGCGTGCGCAGGCGGCTTACGTCGCTTCTGGCGAGACCCTGCAATCGGCCACTTTGACCGCCGCGCGCGATGCTTCGGAACTCAGCGTTCGCGAAGCCGAAAAAGCACTCGCCGAAGCCGAGTTGCGCGCGCCGAGCGACGGCCGGATCACGGAACTTTTCGTGCACGCCGGAGAAACTCTGGTTCCCGGAACCACGCTGGCGAAGTTGCTCGCGCCGAGCGGTCGCGAAATCGTTTTCGCGGTGCCCGCGGGTTCGATCGAGGATCTGAAGCTTGGCGCACACGCAAGCTGGCTCGATTCCAAGGACGAAACCCGCACCGGCACGATCGTTCGCATCGACGGCGAGGTGGAAACGGTCGGCGGAACGCTCGAAGTGGTCGTCAAACCGGACGACGAATCCGCGCGACTGTTGCCCGGCGCTCGTCTGCTCGGGGAAATCGAATTGCGCCGATTGAGCGGCGTGATCCTCGTTCCTGAGAACGCCGTGTTGCGGGCCGCTGACCTGCAGGTCGTCGTGCTGGCACGTGAGGGCAAGGCGGTCGTAGTTCCGATTCAGTTGCTCGGTCGCCACGCCGGCTTGGCCGCGATCGCGGGCCCCGTTCGAGAACACGATTCAGTGATCGTCGATGGCGGATACAACCTGCCCGACGGCGCAGGCGTCATCGAGCGCGAGAAGCGATGAATCTCGTCGCCTGGGCGCACACGCACCGGCGCGCGCTGTTCGTGCTGCTTTCGTTGGCGCTCTTCGCGGGAGCACAGGCCATCTTTTCCTCGGCGCGCAGCATCTACCCGCGCGTCGCCTTCCCGCGCATCTCGGTGATCGCCGAGCGCGGCGAAGAGCCCGTGCGCGGCATGCTGATCTCGGTCACGCGCCCGATCGAGCAATCGGTCAGCGCCGTACCCGGCCTGTTGCGCGTGCGTTCCAAGTCGGTGCGCGGCGCCAGCGAATTCTCGCTGGATTTTCAGCCGTCGACGGACATGCGCGATGCCCTGTCGAACGTGCGGGCGCGCGTTGCGCAGGCCGATTTCCCGGCCGATGTCCGCCTGACCATCGAACGCCAGACGCCGGCCGTTTTTCCGGTGCTCAGCTTCAACGTGTTGCCGAGTGCGCGCCAGCAGAACGATCCGGTCGCTCGCGCGCGCCTGACGGAATGGGCTGAACTCGAGCTCAAGTCGCGCATCGCGCGCCTGCCCGATGCCTTCATGGTCACCGTGCAGAGCGGCGACCATCGAGAATACGTCTTCGAGGCCGATCCGAACGCGCTGGCGCAGGCTGGAGTCGAGCTCAGCCAAGTCAAGGATGCGATCGCGGCGGCCAATCAAGTTGCGGCGGTCGGGCGATCGCTCACCGAGGGTCTGCAATACCAATTGATCGTCGATGGCCGCATCCAGAACCCGGACGCGATCCTCGACCTGGCCTTCCAGCGAGCGGGGCAGGAGCCGGTCCGCTTGCGCGAGCTTGGTTCCGTGGTCGAGGCCACGGCCGAACAGACGATGGTCGTCACCGGCGGCGGCCGTGACAGCGTCGTGGTCAGCGTCTTTTTGCGCGACGGCGGCAAAGTTACGCAGCTCTCGAGCGATGTCGAGGCGATTCTCGCGCTGACCCGCCCGCTGGTTCCGGGCGGCGGCGAAATCGTGCCGGTCTACGATCAAGCGCAGCTCGTCGATGACTCGATCGCCGGCGTTCGAGACGCGATTGCGCTCGGCACCTTGTTTTCGGTGATCGTGATCGCGCTTTTCCTTGGTCACTGGACGATGACACTCGTCGCGGGCCTGGCCATCCCG
>JAYUOR010000374.1:0-10056 GCA_043760765.1 Planctomycetota bacterium
GAGGATTCCGTACACGACCATTTCGACGCAGCCGAGAAGTACGAGCGCGATCGCGCTGTCGCGAAGAACTTCAAGGACTGGCTCGCCGTGCGCGACAGCGCGCGGCCGTTCTTCGCATTTGCGCTGATCGATTCGCCGCACCAGACCTATTCCGTCGATCCCGCGCTGACGCCGTACCTGCCCTTCGAGGAGCGCATTGACTACTTGAAACTCGCTGGAGAACCGAGCGCCGACACGATCCTGCGCGTGAAGAACCGCTACAAGAATGCCTGCGCCGCGGCCGATGTCGCGGTCGGCGGGATGCTCGCCGAACTCGAGGCGCGCGGGCTTGCCGACAACACGATCGTGGTGGTCACCGGCGACCACGGCGAGGAGTTCTACGAGCACGGCCACTTCGGTCACACCTCGAATTTCACGCCCGAGCAGACCAGGGTCAGCTTCGTGATGCGCGGTCCGGGCATCGAACCCGGCGACGAACAGCGGCCGACCAGCCACATCGATCTTGCGCCGACACTTCTGGAAATGCTCGGCGTCGATGCCGGTCTGCGCGACAAGTATTCGGTCGGTTACAATCTGCTCGATCCGCCCACCTCGCGCTTGCGCGTGATCGCGGGATGGCAGGAACTCGGCCTTTGGCTCGAGGGAGGAATCCTGTACATCCCGATGGAGGGCCACAAGGGCTTGGTCGAGGCCTACGGCTACGATTGGAAGCCGCTGAGCGACGAAGCCGCGCTGATCAGCGCAGGCAAGGCGTCGCTGGGGCAATTGTCCGAGGAATGCAGGCGTTTCCTGAGATGAGCGGCAGCACACGGAGTTCCATCCGGAGCAGCCGGCGATGAGTCAACCTCCCAAGACCTTCTTCTTCGTCACCTGCGCGCCAGGCCTCGAAGTGCTGCTGCACGCCGAGGCGCGCGAACTGAAGCTCGGCAAGGTCGAGCGTCAGGTGGGCGGCATTCAATTCGAGGGCACGTTGCACGACGCGATGCGCGCCAATCTGTGGATGCGCACGGCCATTCGCGTCCTGATGCGCATTGCGCGCTTCGAGGCCAAGGACGACGCCGCGCTCTACGCCGGCGCGAGTCAAGTCGACTGGGCCAGTTTCATTTCCGGCGAGCGCACCTTCGCCATCGTCGCGCACACCAACGCGTCCGCGCTCGACCATACGCTGTTCATCGAGCAGCGCGTCAAGGACGCGATCGTCGACAAGTTGCGCACCGCGGAGGGACAGCGTCCCGACGTCGACAAGCAGGATCCCGACGTTTCGATCCACCTGCATTTGGTCAAGGATCGCTGCACGTTGCTCGTCGACACTTCGGGTGAATCGCTGCACAAACGCGGCTGGCGGCGTTATCAGGGTCGCGCGCCGCTCTCGGAAACGCTCGCCGCCGCCCTGGTCATGTTCTCGGGCTGGGATCGCCTCGCGCCGATGGTCGATCCGTTCTGCGGCGGAGCGACGATCCTGATCGAGGCGGCGCTGATGGCGCGCAACATTGCACCCGCTATGCGGCGCAAGCAGTTCGGCTTCCAACGCTGGCCAGGTTACGACGCGGACGCGTGGAAGCGGCTGCTCGAACAAGCTCAGCGCGCCGCGAACCCCAAGGCACGTTTGGTGCTGCAGGGCCGCGACTGGGATCCCGCGACGATCGAAGGCGCCAAGGAGAATCTCGCCGGCGCCGGCTTGGAGGATGCGATCGATCTCGAGCTCGGCGAAGCCACCGAGTGGGAGCCGACCAAGGGTTGGAACGCATGGATCGTCACCAATCCGCCCTACGGCGAACGTGTCGGCGTCGAGCGCGGTCTCGATGAAAGCTATCGGCGCTTCGGCCGTTTCGTCGCCGCGCACTGCAGCGGATACACGCTCGCGTTGTTGACCGCGAATCCCAGGCTCGCCGAAGCGCTCGCGTTGCCCGGTCTTCAGCGTCGAGCACTGCTCAACGGCCCGCTCGAGTGCATGCTGTTGAGCGGGCGCTTGTAGCGCCGCTGCGCTTGCCCGCAGAATTTTGGATCTGCTTCCCGCTCCGTATTTCTTTCTCTGCGTCTCTGCGGTTGTTCTGTCTGGCCCAGACCAAACAACCGCAGAGACGCAGAGAAAGCAAGCGAAGGCACGAACTAGTCGTGATCGTGCCCGCCCGCGCCGTGCGGGTGGCCGTGGGCGAGTTCTTCCGCAGTGGCGTCGCGCACTTCGCTGATCGTGACGTCGAAGTGCAGCGTCACGCCCGCCAGTGGGTGATTAAGATCGATCGTGACCGTGTCACCTTCGATGGAGACCACGCTGGCCAGGATCGGATCGCCATCCGGGCCTTCGGCTTCGAATTCGAGGCCGGCTTCGAGCGGCGTCTCTGGCGGAAACGTGTCGCGCGCAACTTCCTGGATGCCGCGCGGATCGCGCTCGCCGTAACCGTCCTCCGGTTTGACGACGACTTTGGCGCGCTCGCCCTGGCGCTTGCCGGCAAGACCGTCCTCGAGACCCGGGACGATCATTCCTATCCCGTGCAGGTACTGGATCGGCTCGTCGCTGCCGGAGCTGTCGAGTTCGTTGCCCGCGGCATCGCGGAGCGTGTAGTGGAGCGTGACGACCTTGCCGGCTTCGATGGCCGGAGGGTGATTCGTGGGCATGTTGGGAGTTCCTGGGGCGAGTTTGGGGCGAGCCAGGGTAGCGGCGTGCGGCGAAACTGTCATCAACAACCGGCCCAAGGCCAATCCACTACAGCGCGCGCTGGCAGCACTTCTTGTATTTCTTGCCGCTGCCGCAGGGGCAGGGGTCGTTGCGCGAGAGCTCGCTGCCGGGGCGCACGTAGGGCTGTTGCGGGCCGCCCGCCGCTGTGTCGAAGGCGCCTTGCAGCGCGCGCACGAAGCTCGAGAGTGCGCGACCGCCGCCCAGGCGACCCTCGCGCTCGAGTTCGGACAAGAATGCCGCGCACAGCGACGGTGTTTCGCGCCGCGCGCTGGGGGACAGGTTCAGCTTGGCGACTTCGCCAAGCAGGCTCGCGCGCACGTCCGCCTCGCTGAGCTCAGCGAGGTCGATTCCGCGCGCGTCGCTTGCAGCGCACAGGAAGCGCACGAGGATCTCCGGCGCTGACTCGATCGTCGCGGGCGCGAACTCGCGGGCGCGATCGCCGTGTACGAAGTCGCCGACCCAGTTCTCGATGCGTTCGCGTAGGTAGGAGTCCACCACGCCGAGATTGTACGGTTGCGGCCGGTACAATCGCGCCCAATGCGACACTCCCCCTGGTCTTGCCTCGTTGCCCTTTCGATCGTCGGCTGCTCCACTTCGGAAGTTCTCGTCCGCCGGCCTCCTGCTCCTCCGCCACTGGTCGAAGGCACGCTAATGGTGGTTGGTGGGGGCGGTACGACGCCCGCGATGACGGCGCGCATGCTCGAACTCGCCGGCGGCAAGGATGCGCAGATCTTGATCCTTCCGCAGGCTTCCGAGTTGGCCGATCGCGGCAAGGGTTCGCTCGAGTTGTGGACCGAAGCTGGCGCGACCCACATGCTCTGCATCGACCCGCTCGTCGAGGCCGATGGCGAGAAAGCGATCGCAGCTGCCGCACTGATCTGGTTTCCGGGCGGTGACCAAGCACGGCTGATGAAAGCACTGGACGAAGCGCACCTCGTCGATGACATCCAGCGTCGCTATCGACAGGGAGCTGTCGTGGCCGGAACGAGCGCGGGCGCAGCGGTGATGAGCCCGCTGATGCTCACCGGCGAGGCCGACCTCGTGAACGTGCATGCTGGATCCACCGTGCTCGTGCCGGGCCTCGGCCTGTGGTCTGACGTGATCGTCGATCAGCACTTCATCAAGCGCCAACGCTGGGCGCGGCTCTATTCGGCCGTGCTCGACCATCCCGAATACGTGGGCGTCGGAATCGATGAGAAGACCGCGGTCGAAGTCGGGCCCAAACTCTGGCGCGTCTGGGGTGAGGGCTGCGTGGCGATTTTCGACGCGCGCCGTGCCGCGCTTGCTCCCGCGGCCGCGGGGAAAAACCAGTCGGCGCGCGGCGTGCAGGCGGCCATTCTTAACGAAGGCGAGAGTTTCTGGCTGCGCTGAGCCGCCTTCCCGGCCGGGATTTGCAGGGCGTGCTACCTTTAGGCTGAACACTTCTTGGTCCACAACTCTGCCCACTATGAAAGCACAGCTCATTTTCGCCGGCCTTGCCACGCTCTCAGCGATTGCCCAGGCCGATCAACTTCAGGTCACGACCGCGAAGGACAACACGCTCTACGAGTCGGCCACCGGCGCGCTGTCCAACGGCGCGGGAGACGCGTTTTTCGCCGGCCGCAGCGGCAGCGCGACCTTTTCCATCCGGCGCGGCCTGACGGCTTTCGACCTGAGCGCGATTCCGTTCGGCTCGACGGTCACGGCCGTCACTCTGCAGCTCAATTGCTCGCAGACGAACTCCGGCAACCTGAACCACGATCTGCGGCGCGTGCTGGTCAACTGGGGTGAAGGCACCTCGGTCGCTCCGCCCGGCGGCGGCGGGGGGGTGTCAGCGACGGCTGGCGATGCCACGTGGCTGCACACGTTCTTCCCGTCCTCGTTCTGGACGAACCCCGGCGGCGACTTCAGCGCCACGGTCAGCGGTTCGCTGGTGATCGGCGCCACGGGAACCTACGTCTTCCCGTCACAGCCCGGCATGGTCAGCGACGTTCAGTCCTGGCTGAACTTTCCGAGCCAAAACTTCGGCTGGGTCCTGACCGGTGACGAGACCGTCAGCGGCACCGCGAAGCGTTTCGATTCGCGCGAGAACACAGTGCTCGCTCACCGGCCGGTCTTGACGGTCACCTACACCTCGCCGACGGTGGCGTACTGCACGGCCAAGCTGAACAGTCTCGGCTGCACGCCGACGATCGCAGGCAGTGGAGCCCCGAGCGTTTCGGCCGGCTCGGGTTTCGTGATCACGGCGAGCAACGTCATCAACAACAAGCCCGGATTGTGCATCTACACCAACGGCGGTCAGGTCGCGGTGCCTTTCTCCGGTGGCTTGCGTTGCATCAACGCGCCGATCAAGCGCTCGGTCCCGCTCAACTCGGGCGGAAACGCGCCGCCGAACGATTGCTCGGGCGTTTACTCGCTCGACATGAACGCCTTTGCGGTTGGCGCACTCGGCGGCACGCCGGCGGCGTTCCTGACCGTGCAGGGCACCGTTGTCGACGCGCAGTTCTGGGGCCGCGACAATGGCTTCGCTCCGCCGGACAATGCGACGCTCTCCGACGGACTCCGATTCTTGCTCGGCCCGTGAGCGTGGCTTGAGCGTGCGCCTGGAAAGCTGATCGAGCGTTGCCCGCGCCATTGCGAATGCGGAGCTGGGCGGCCGAGTCAGTCGCTCGGGCTGACTCCAGCGCTTCACAATCGATCGCTGGTGGCGGAGGCGGAAGGATTCGAACCCTCGATACCTTTCGGTATGGCGGTTTTCAAAACCGCTGCAATAGGCCACTCTGCCACGCCTCCGTGGAACGGCACGAAGCGCGGAGTCTCACCAATGGCGAGCGCGCCCGCAATTCTCTCTCGCTCATTCCAGCGCGTGACCCAGCGAGAAAATGCCCGAGCCGAACCAAATCAGCCAGCCGGCGGTCCAGCAGGACAGGCGCACTCGCTCCCAACCCGGGCCTGCTGGAAGCGGAACGAATTGCAGGAGACAACCAGCGGCGAGCGCTGCCGCGGCTACGGGCAGAAGGCTCAAGGAGTTCGCGGTGCAGCACGATTGCCATTCGCGCGCGATGGCGCCGAGGAACGGGCCGCTCAGCGGAGCGACGGCGGTCAGCGCGATGCGTCCGAGCGCGTAGGAAGTCTGCGCGCCCGTGCCATCCGACTGGGCCGAAATCACCGCGCCGAAGGTCAGCAGCGTGAACAGACTGTAGAACCCGAGCAGGATCCAGGTCCGCGGAGCGCGGCGCAGGACAGCTCGCCAGCTCATTCCGGCTGATCGGGTTTCGGCAGCGGGTCGCTGCTCATGTCCGTGCGCACCTGATCGAGCACCGACTCGGCCACGCGGATCGTCGCCTTGGCCCGCAGCGCGAGCGCGATCGCGTCGCTGGGCCGCGCATCGACGATCGCGACTTCGTTCGAACTGCGCCGGCGCAGGACCAGCTGCGCGAAAAACGTGTTCTGGCGCAGATCGACGATGTCGCAGCGCACGAGGTCTGCGTCGAGCGCCTGCAGGATCGAATGCGCGAGCTGGTGGGTCAGCGGACGGGGCGACTCGACGCTGGTGACGACGCGATGGATTTCCGCAGCTTCGGCGGCGCCGATCACGATCGGGAATCCGCGCCCGCCTCCGCGCTCGGTCAGGAAGATGAACTGCTGCGCCGAGTCCGCGCGCATCACGATGCGCCCGAGCAACATCTCGATCATTTTCGACTCAGGTTCGCTGGACATGGCGGCGGAGTCCTTGAACCGGGAGCGTGGGACAATTCGCGCCTCAGCGCAAGTGGGGCTCTTCAGCGCAGGCGACGGCCGCGGCCCGAGGGGCCCTGCGGCGGACGGTCGCCGAAGGGACGATCGCGAGGTTCGCCGCGCAGGCCGCGTCGCTCGGGACGCATGGCGTGCGGCGTGAGCGGCAAACGCAGCGCGTGCACGCCTGAGCGGAAATGCGCTTCCAGTGGAACGAGCGCGCCGAGGCGCTCTGCATTCGCGCCTTCGTCGCGCCAACCGCAGTGCATGCAGCGCGCACCCATCGACTGCAGCGCATCGATCCGCACCAGTGTCTTGCGCTTGCAGTGTGGGCAGGCAGGCGGCTGCGTCGTCGGCGAGAGGTACAGGCGCGTCGCGACCCAGAAGATGCCCATACCCAACAGCAGAGCGAAGCTGATCGCGAAGCTGGAGTCCGCACCGCCCAGCGCCAGGCGCAAACCAGCGGCCAGCGCGAGCAGCAGCATCGGCGCCACCAGCCACTCGCCGAGGATCGGCGGGCCTTCGTTCGCTTCGCTCCGCGGACTCGCGCGAATCGATTGCGGAACTCGCCCATCGCCGCGCGGATTTCGCGCGCCGCCATCGCGTGCGCGACGCGGGTCGCGCGGCGAATGTTCGGGGTTCTGGAACATGCTTCTTCAATAGTAGCAGGCTCCAGGGACCATGGTTGCGCGGCGGAAGCCGGCGCCCTCACTTGCCCGAAAGGCCGAGGCCAGACGGCAGATGACCGCTGCGCTAGAATCCGCCTTGACGCTCGACTTCCGCTGGCTGCCAGCCCACGCATATGCCCCAACCCGAACTCCAGGCTGACGCGCCCCAGGCGACCTACCCCGACAATCCCGTCTTGGTCCGGGCCTGGCGTGGGGACTGGGTCGAGTCGCAGCACCGCGGAGCCTGGGCACTGGTCGACAGTTCCGGCCAGGTGATCGAGAGCGCGGGGGACGTGAAGGCCGGAGTCTTCGCACGCAGTTCCGTGAAGTCGCTCCAGGCGTTGCCGTTGATCGAGAGTGGTGCGGCCGATCGTTTCGGGCTCAGCGAGGTCGAAGTGGCGCTGGCCCTGTCCTCCCACAACGCCGAAAGCTGTCATACCGTGCCGGTCGCCGGCCTGCTCACACGCCTCGGACTCTCCGTGGACGCACTGCAGTGCGGATCTCAGCCGCCCAGCGACCCGCGCACGCGCGCCGAGCTCGCGGCGCGTGGCGAGAAACCCTCCAGCCTGCACAACAACTGTTCGGGCAAGCACGCAGGCTTCCTGTGCCTGGCCTGCCACCTCGGTGTGGACCCCAAGCGTTACCTCGACCCCGCGGAGCAGGTCCAGCGCGCGGTGCGCGCGGCCGTGGAGGCAATGACCGGCGTGTTGCCCGGCGAGCTCACGACTGCGATCGACGGCTGCAGCGCGCCGACCTTCCGCATGCCGCTCGTGCGCCTGGCCACGGCCATCGCGCGCGTGTCCAACCCCGAGCGGCTGTCCGCGCAACGTCGCGGCGCCTGCGAGCGCCTGCTCGAGGCGGCGGCGCGCCATCCCGAGCTGATCGCCGGCCATCACAAGCGACTTTGCACGGACATCGGGCGCGCCACCAGGGGCCGCCTTTTCCCCAAAATCGGTGGCGAAGCGGTCTACGTGGTCGGAATTCGCGGAGCCGATCGCGGGCTCGCAATCAAGATCGACGACGGCGAAAGCCGTGGCCTGCATCCGCTGGTGATCGCGCTGTGCGAGCGCTTCGGTTTCCTCGACGGCGAGGAACTGCGCGCGCTGCACACCTGGCGCGCCGGAGCGCTGCGCAACTGGGCCGGCCTCGAAGTCGGACGGATCGAGGTGTTGGCATGAGCGCGGACTCGCCGGATGTTCGCACGCCGCCCGCGGCTCCTGCGCTCGCCATCGACGCGCACAAAGCGCAGGCGGGCCGGGTTCTGTGTGTCTGCGGCTCGCGCCTGATGCCTGGCGCGGCCATCCTCGCGGTGCGCGCGGCGCTGCGAGCGGGGGCGGGGCTGGTGACCCTGGCGGCGCTCGATCCGCAGTTGCTGGCGCTCGTTCCGCTGGCCGCTCCCGAGGCGGTCCTGCTCGATTGGAGCGAGAGCGAGCTTGGGCACCTGTCGCTCGAGCGACGGCTCGCGGAGCGCGAGGACCACGCGCGTCTGGTGGGACCCGGAATGGGGCTCTCCGAGCGCACGCGGCGCGTACTTGCCGGTCTGACTTCCGACGCGTTTCGCGCGCCGCTGGTGCTCGACGCCGATGCGCTGAACGCGCTGGAGGGCGAACCGGAGCGCTTGTCGCGCCGCGGCGGTTTCAGCGTGATCACGCCCCATCCGGGGGAAGCGGCGCGGCTGCTCGGCCGTCAGGTCCCCGGCGACGAGCCCGGTCGCATCGCCGCCGCGCTCGAACTTTCGCGTCGCAGCGGCGCGACGGTCGTGCTCAAGGGCCGGCGCAGCGTGATCGCGCAGGGCCCGTCCGTGTTCGTCAACACCACGGGCAACCCGGGCATGGCGACGGCCGGTTCGGGCGACGTGCTCGCCGGAATCATGGTTGCCTACCTTGCGGCGAGCAGTGCTGTCGCGCGGGACGATTTCACGCCGCTCGACGCCGTGCGCGCGGCGGTGCACGTGCACGGGCTCGCCGGCGATCTTGCCGCGGAAACGATGGGAGCACGTGCGATGATCGCTTCCGACTTGATCATTTTTCTGCCGACGGCTCAGCGCAGGCATGCATCCGGTTCCGCGGCGCACGCTTCCTGAACGAAGCGCGTTTCGAAGCCGCTCGACCGTCGCAACCCATCGCGCGCGAAGGCAAACTAAGCTCATGGCCGTCACAAAAGTTCCGATGCCCAAGGACGCCGCCCCGACGCTCGATGACGGGATCGGTTTCGTCGCGCTCGTCGATCGCATGCAGCAGGACACGGCGCTCAAGGTCGTCAACGCCGCGCGCATCAGCTACGAGAAACAAAAGACCGGCTACGACGCGAACGATGCGAAGCTGGCGAGTTTCCTGTGGGCCAACGGGCACACTTCGCCTTATCGCCATTCCTTCTACACGTTCCATTGGAAGGCGCCCTTGTTCGTCTTCCGCCAGGCGTTCAAGTACCAGGTCGGCTCGGGTTGGCGCACCTACGAAGTCGAAGGCGAGACGGTCGACCTCGAAGTGTTCGAGATCATGTTCGACACCGACAAGGGCTGCTCGTGGAACGAGATCTCCGGCCGCTACGTGCAGTGGGCCGAGGAGGTCTACGTGCCGACGCGCATGCGCGCCAATCCGCCGCACGGGAACAAGCAGGCATCGATCGAATTGGGCGACGAATTCGATCATGCGCGCGAGCGCGAGTTGATGCTGCAGGAGTGCGCGCGCGCCTTCGAGTTGTATCGAGAGCGCATCGCGCGCGGCGTGGCCAAGGAAATCGCGCGCATGCTCTTGCCGCAGAACATCTACACGCAGGCCTATTGGACCGTGTCGCTGCAGGGCGTAATGCATTTCCTCGAGCAGCGCCTGAAGCAAGACGCGCAGTACGAGATCCGCCGCTACGCGCAGGCCGTCTACGGCCTCGTGCGCGAGGACCTCGAACGCGTCGGCATGAAGTACGAGGACCTCGCCTGACGTCTTGACGGTGCCCGGTAATCCACCGGCGTTTATTACTCGCCCGATACCGGCGCCAGAG
>JAYUOR010000375.1:0-3789 GCA_043760765.1 Planctomycetota bacterium
CAGGCCGGGCCTTGGGCGATCGACCCGCGGCCGATGTGCTTGTGCTCGGCGCGGACACGATCGTCGCCGTGCCGCAGGCGCAGGGGTGGGTCTTGCTCGGCAAGCCGCAGGACGAGCGCGATGCCGCGCGCATGCTGGCGATGCTCTCGGGCTCGCGGCACATGGTCGCCACCGGAGTCGCCGTCGTCCGAGCTGGCGACGGCGCGGTGAAGAGCGCGCTCGAACGCACCTTCGTGAGCATGCGCGAGATCACGCCCGCGGAGCGGGCCGACTACGTGGCGAGCGGCGAGTGGCAGGGCAAGGCCGGCGGTTATGCGATCCAGGAGACGGCCGATCGCTTCGTCGTGCGTCTGGAGGAGGGCGGCCTCGACAACGTGGTCGGCCTGCCCGTGGCGCTCGTCCGAAGGCTTTTGGCGGAGTTCGAGACGCTTCCTCCTGGCCAACGACCGCCCATGGCTTGAAAAAAGCACCGCACCCCATTATCCTCTTCGCCCCTCCACCACGACGGAGGCCACGACCATGAAAGAAAAAATCCATCCCAAGTATCAAGAGTGCAAGGTCCACTGCGGTTGCGGCGCCGCCTGGCAGACGCGCGCGACAGTCAAGGAACTGCGCGTTGAAATCTGCTCGACCTGCCACCCGTTCTACTCGGGCAAGCAGAAGTTCGTCGACACCGCGGGGCGCGTCGACGCCTTCAATCGGAAGTTCGGCGCCAAGGCCGTCAAGGCCTAGTCTCTTCCGCGGCGGGCCACGCCGCGCATCATGGAATTCGCCGCGCCGCTGGTCGCGAAATTGCGGGAGCAAGCCGCGCGCTTCCGCGAGCTGACCGAGTATCTCTCGACGCCCGAGGCCTCCGCCGACTCCAAGCGCATGCCGGGGCTCTTGCGCCAGCGCGGTAGCCTCGAAGCAACCGCGCTGCTATCGGAAAAGCTCGACGTGTTGCTGGCGCGCCGCGCCGATGCTCAAAAGCTGCTCGTCGACACGGATCCGCAAATGCGCGAGCTCGCCTTCGATGAATTGAAGGCGCTCGAAGAAGAGGAAAAGCGCTTCGACGTCGAAGTCAAGGACGCGCTGATCGCGGAGCCAGAAGACTTCAAGCGCAAGGTGATCGTCGAAGTGCGCGCCGGCACCGGCGGCGACGAAGCCAGTCTTTTCGTCGGCGACCTGTTCAAGCTCTACCAGCGCTACGCGGACGCCAAGGGTTGGCGCATCGAAGTTTTCGAAGCCACGCCCTCGGAAGTCGGCGGCTTCAAGGAAGTCATTTTTGCCGTCGAGGGCGAACGCGTCTGGTCGAAGCTGCGTTTCGAATCCGGCGGCCATCGCGTGCAGCGCGTGCCGCAGACCGAAGCCCAGGGACGCATCCACACTTCGGCCGCGACGGTGGCGGTGTTGCCCGAGGCCGAAGAAGTCGAGCTCGAGATCCGCGACCAGGACCTGCGCATCGACACGATGCGCGCCGGTGGCGCGGGCGGCCAGCACGTCAACAAGACCGAGTCGGCGGTGCGTATCACGCACATCCCGACCAATACCGTAGTCGTGTGCATGGACGAAAAATCCCAGCACAAGAACCGCGCGCGCGCGATGCGCGTTTTGCGCTCGCGGCTGCTCGACGCCGAGCGCCAACGCGTGCACGACGAGCGCTCGCTGATGCGCAAGACCATGGTCGGTTCGGGCGACCGCAACGCGCGCGTCCGCACCTACAACTGGCCGCAGAATCGCATGACCGACCACCGTCTCGAGAAGAACTTTTCTCTCGAGCAGGTCTTGTCCGGTAAGCTCGACGGCGCGATCGAAGGCCTGGAGTCGCTAGACCGCGAAGAGCGCATCGCGCAGCTCTGAGCGACTCGGGCCTCGCGCGCGCTCACGAACAACTCAGCCATGTCCAAGGCCACACCCAACGCCGGCGCCGCCGCGGAATCGGTGCCGCGCACCGCGGGCGACATGCTGCGCATGGGCCGCGAATTTTTGACGCGCAAAGGTCTTGCCCAGGCGCGACTCGAAGCGGAATTGCTGGTGGCGAACGCGCTTGGGATCGAGCGTCTGAAATTGTTCATGGACCTCGAACGGCCGCTTTCCGCCGACGAAGTCAGCCGCGGCCGCAGCCTCCTGTCGCGGCGCGCGCGCGGCGAGCCGATCGCGTATATCACAGGAGGGCGCGAGTTCTACGCACGTACGTTCAGCGTCGGACCGGCGGTATTGATCCCGCGGCCCGAAACTGAGTTGCTGGTCGATCGCGCGCGCGAATTCGTGCGCGCGCGCGGGCTTGCCTCGCCGCGTTGCCTTGACGTGGGCACGGGATCGGGCGTCATCGCGATTTCGCTCGCGCTAGAAATTCCTGGAGCTAGTGTCATCGCCGTCGACATCTCCGCGCCCGCCCTCGAGGTCGCGCGCGCCAACGCGCTGCAATTGCGCGTACCCGTGGAGCGCGTCGAGTTCATCGAAGGCGACGGCGCGCTCGCCGCGCGCGCGCGCGCGCCTTTCGATCTCGTGGTTTCCAATCCGCCTTACATCGCGCTCGAAGCGAAGCCGACGCTGGCGGCCGATGTTCGCGATCACGAACCGGCCCTGGCGTTGTTCTCGCCCGCCGGCGATCCGCACCACTGGTTGCGGCGCTTGCTCGATGAAACTCCGGCGTTGATCGCGCCCGGCGGCGTGCTCTTGATCGAGATCGGACACGATCAAGCGGCCGCGGCACTGGAACTCGCGCGCACGCGAAACCGTCCGGCGAAGATCCACCAGGACCTCGCCAAGCTGCCGCGCATCCTCGAAGTCGAATTCTGATCGCCAAAGACCGATTCGCGGGCTAGTCGTCGTCGGGGACCGCCGCGCCGGCTCCCAGGCATTCGCTCACGTGTTCGTCGATCGTGCGCCGATCCGATTCGCTGAGTTCGTGCAGGTAGACGGCGACTTCGAAGTGTTCGACGCCGGCGCTGATGCGCTGGCAGCGCACCACGGCGCCCTTGCCGCGCACACGCTGGCGGCCCTTCGCGGTCGGCAGCTCGAGCGAAAGCTCTAGCATGGTCATCATCGCTATCGGACGATCGACGTAGAACGAGACGCCCGCCCGCGACACGTCGCGCACGCGCGCTTGCACCAGACCGGGACGTGGACCGCTGGTCAGGGCGATCTCCAGCGGCCAGTCCGCGGCAGCGCGCGGATGTTGGCGGCGTTCGCGGCCGGTCAAAGGGCGGGGTTTTGCGTTCGGTTCGCTCGTGGCCATCGCGTGGTGTTCCCGGTAGGTGATGCGGCGGAGAGAATTTCCGCTCGCGCGCCGCATCGTAGTCTTCACGCCGCGCGGCGCCAGGGCCAACACTCGCGTCGACCGGGCCGGCGCGGATTGCTAGACTGCCGTTCGGCTCCAAGCTCCCAGGCGTGGCCAGGGAGCGCTGGCAGGACCGACTCCAACAACTCGAAAGGGCGAGACATGGCGAGCTATAACAAAGTGATTTTGATGGGCAACCTGACCCGCAAGCCCGAAGTGCGCGTCACGACCGGCGGCACTCCGGTGTGCAAATTTGGCTTGGCGGTCAATCGGCGCTTCAAGGATCAGAGCGGCGAGTGGAAGGAAGAAGCGACCTTCGTGGACGTCACTTTTTTCGGTAAGCGCGGCGAGGCCTTCGCCAAGTTCCACGACAAGGGCAAACCCGCTTTCATCGAGGGTTCCCTGCGCCTGGACACCTGGGACGACAAGCAGTCCGGTGACAAGCGTTCCAAGCTTTATGTCGTGGGCGACGATTGGCAATTCGTCGGCGCGGGCGGCGCGCGCGAACCGAGCTCGAGCTCGGAAGA
>JAYUOR010000376.1:0-3787 GCA_043760765.1 Planctomycetota bacterium
ACCTGGAATTTGAGGAGCAATTCGCTCTCCTTGCGGGCCTGCTCGAGCAGCACTCCTGCGCGAGTCTGCGCCAGCTTGTCCGCTTCCAGTTCGGTCGCCGTCAAGAATCCCTTTTCCGCGAGTTTGGTCGACCACCCAAACTTGGTCTCGGCACGCTTGAATTCCTCGTCCTGTAGCCTGATCGAATTGTCCGATTTCAACAACGCCAGCGTCTTGTCACCTTCGACATACTTGCGCAGATCCTGCTCCGCGAACGACAGCTTCTGTTTCGCCAGGGCGATGTCGCTCTCGTTCTGGCTGACTTGGATCGCGTAGGTCTGCGTCGATTTCACGAACAGCGCGTCCGCGTTGCGCACGGCGATCTCCTGTTGGACGCGCTTTTCGATCTGACTGGTCGCGTCGAGTTCGCAGACCAGATCGCCTTCCTTGACGATCGTGCCCTCCTTGACCAACGACAGAATCGTCGAGTTGCCCTCGAGCTCGTTCTTGATGCTGACGAAATCGGCTGCCTTCAAATTGCCTCGTTCGACCACGCGGATCGCGAGCGGCCCGCGGCGCACGGTCGCGCCGGGAATCAGCACCGACGCATCGCCGTCGAACCACTTGCCGGGGCCGCGGCCGTAGGCCACGAAGCCCCCGCCTGCGACAACGATCGCGGCGATCCAGATCCAGGCTTTCGAATTCTTCTGCTTGCTCATGGTTTCTGCTCCGGCGGATTCTGGCCTGGTTGTGGCGGTACGGGCGGCTGCGCGTCAGGTGCGGGCGAGGCGGCCGCCGCGAGCAGCGACTCGCGGTCCAGTCCGATCCCCTTTTCGTCCACGCGCAGAAGTTCGAGATCGAGGAACAGCGCCAGACGCGCCAGCTGGTAGTTGATCAGCGCCGCAGTGGCGGCGTTCTTGGCGTCAACCGACGACGATTGGGCCTCGAGCAGGTCGCGCGTGGTCGCACGGCCGGCTTGCAGGTTCATGGCCGCGCTCTCGATGCGCCGCTGCGCGACCGCCACGGAAAGCCGCTGGATGTTGTAACCCTCGAGCGTGGCGGCGGTGTCGCCGAGGTCGTTGCGGATTTCCGAGCGGATGCTGTCGCCGCGCTGTTCGACGTCGCGGCGGGCGCCCTCGACCTGGATCAAGGACTGGCGGTAACGATTGCGCTCGGGGAAACGGTCCAAGGCGATATCCGCGTTCAGGCCAAGTTGCCAGTCGATGCCCTTCGCGCGTACGTCGAGCGGCCGCCCCGACTGACTGGCGGCGTTGACACTGGAGGAAATCGCGAGCCGCGAACGCAAGGCGTCCGCGTCCACTTCGGCGCCGCGCTCGCTGTCGTCCTTGCGATCGAGGACGGTCTGGAAATCGAGCCGCTGCTTGAGCGCGATCTCGTCCAGCTTGGCCACATCCAGGTCGAAGGTCTCGGGCTCCTGGGCGGTCAGGCGCTCCAACTCGCCGTAGTCGATGGTCAGTTTGATCGGCACCGGCAGGCCCAGGAAGATCTTGAAGTCGTTGAGCAGTGATTCGTAGCGCTGGCGCTGCGTCACCAGGCGGTTCTTCGAACTCAATTCCTGCTGGCGCGCCTGGTCGACTTCGATCGCGGACAGGCGACCCGCTTCGGCCAGCGCTTCATTGCGCGCGCGCAGGATCTGCAGATTCTTGTAGTTGCTCTCCTCGTTCACCACCGAGTCGGCCTGCTGCAAGATGCGATAGACGCGCGAGGAAACGTCGACGGCGTAGGTGCGCCGGAAGCGCTCATAGCTGCGCGCCGCGTAGACGACGTTGCGTTCCGCCTGGGTCAGCGGCTCGCGCACGATGCGCGGATTCGAGCCGGCCAAGAGCGGCTGCGTGATCGCCAGACTCGCGTTCGTGACCAGATTGAAGGCGTCGGCGCGCGTCAGGTCGCGGGCCACCGAAAGCCCGATGTTTCCAACGATTGCCGCGCCCGTCCCAAGCAGCTTCCTAAGTCCGAAATTGGCGTCGCCGCTGGCGTCCGTCGCGCCGTCGCCGTCGCCGGAGAGCAGCGCACCCATCGTTCCGGATTCCTGGTACGCAAAGCGATAGCGCTCGAGCGTCAGGTCGAGAGCACTCAAGTAGAAAGTCTCCCGCTGGTCCTGGAAGTCGCGGCTGTTCTCGGCGGCGATGTCCAGGCACTGCGCCAAGCTGAGCGGCGCGAGATTTTCGACGTCGCCGCGTTCGAGCTTGCGCCGCAGACTGTCGGGATTCGGCTCGATCGTGAATGTGCGCTCGTTGCTGCCGAGAGCGGCACGGCGCTTCTCGACGATGGCGTAGATCTCGCGGTCCGCGTCGGCGCGTTGCGTGGCCGCGCTCTTGCAGGATCCGCTGCACAGCGCGAACGAGGCAAGAACCAACACTGCGCCGCGGCGGGGCGCGCGCACGGAGCGGGACGCGGTGTGCATGCTTTGCAAAATACAGGACGTGGCTCGGAGCGCGCCCCAGGGCGGCTCGAGTCACGGAGGACGTGGATCCAGGAGGATACAGCCCCAAGCCCCCACCGCGCAGCGTTCCCTCCGTGCAAGACGCGCCCGGCCTTGCTTTTACCTCGACCTCACAGGTCCGGCTCGCCGCAGGGAGAATATGCCGGGTACGTAACGGCCCCGCTAGTGTCCTTCCACAGCCTTGGCGCCCGGCTTCGCGGCTCGACCCGCAAGCCTGCGCGAGGCATAGCTCTGCTCATCGATGCGCACGGCGATCAGTCCGCCGCGCTGCCAACGAAAGCTCACCAGCTCGCGTTCGAGAAAAGTCCAGCTGCCCGCCAACGAGCCATCCGGGCGAACCAGATCCACGGTTCGCGGTTCGCCGCCCGTGCCGGATCCGGATTCGCCGACTTCGATGCGAACCGCTTCGACGCTGTTCGACAGAGGATCGAAGAGCGCGATGGTGTCAGACGCAACCGAGCCGACCCGCAAGCGCTCCTCCAGTTCAAGCGGGAAGAGACACGGGCCGGTCGTGGGCAGCACGGCTCGCCAGACGCACGGCCGCCCCCACTCCGTCACTTCGATCGCCGGGCCGACTCGATTGGCGTCGACCGTTCGCGAGTTGCGCGGTTGACGCTCGCGCCAGATCCAGCGCCGGGCTTCCGCCTCGCAGGTCTCGACGTGCCAGATGTCCAGTTCGGCCTCGGGAAAGTTGACTTGCCACTCAAGCTGCACGTTCGCGCCGGAGTCCGTGCGGTGCAAGCTGGCGAAACCCAGCGCGGGTCCGTCGCTCGTCCGACGCAGTTCAAAGCACTCGACGCGGCGCGAGATCGCGCGCTCGGACGTCGGCGCGCCTTCGATGGCCCGGGTGGTGGACGTGGCACCGGCGAGGATCAACGCCGCGGCGCTCGAGCAACAAAGAAAAAGGGGCCAGCCAGTTGCCGGGAAATCCACAGGACGCCTATCGGGGCGACGCGCTCGGAGCTTGAGCGTCGCTGCCCCGGGGCCCGCCTTCGGGACGCACGAGCCGTGCACGACGTATCCGCCAGGCCGCCGCAGCGAGGGCGAGCCAAAGCGCAGCGCATAGCGGGCCAATCCAGTACGGGCCGCCCAGGCGCGCCCCCAAGTCAACCCAAGCTAGATGATTCCAGCCTAGTTCGCGCGCGTGCTGCGGATGGATCGGCTCGTCGCTCGCGACGCCGAACAGTTCGCGCGGCGAATATTCGTCCTGGGCTCCAAGCGCGCGACTCTTGGCGATGCGCCAATGGGCCCAGGGCGCCGCAAAGTTCCAGTCCCATTGGATCTTCAAGAAGCGTGCATCTTCGCGCTCGCGTTCGTCCTGGCCGCCTGGATCGGGCCACTCGA
>JAYUOR010000377.1:0-3785 GCA_043760765.1 Planctomycetota bacterium
GCGCGCGTGCTCCAGGCATCGGCCGCTTCCTTGGCCTTCACTCCGACACCGGCCTTGTCCTCCGCAGCGGGAGTCTCGGCAAGTTTATTCGCGGCGCTGATCGCAGCGGCGTACGCGCCCTTGTTGAAGTCCGCATAGGCCTTCACAAGCGCAGGCGGCGTGTTCTTCGGAGGCGACTTCGCGGTCTTGATCTCCGCGTTGATGAGATCCTTGAGTTTGCTCTCCTCCTGGTAGCCGGTGACCAGCACGCGCCCGTCGTTTCCAAGCAGCACGTAGGAAGGCAGTCCATTGCCGCTCGATTGGCAGGGCGGTTCATTGGTCCAGAGCCCCTGGCTCGCGCCCCAGCGTTGCTTGAAGATGAAGGCTTCTGTGTCGTCAGGACTCGTGTTCTGCGACTCGACGAACAGGACGTTGAAATCGTCGCCAAGCTCAGCTTTGAGCTTGATGGAGGACGGCACGGTCCCCCCGATGCAAGTCCCTCAGCGCGTGCCCCAGAATTCGATCAGCAATGGGCGGCCGCGAAGGTCGGCGAGGGTCGACAATCCCCCGGAATTCATCGGCGGAGTGGCGAATTTGTGGTCGATGATGTCGCCCGCATCGGGCGCCCCGCCAGTGATGGCACTAGGTGCCGCGGTGTTGAATGTCGAGTTGGTGGCGATCGTCGGCAACGCCAACATCGCGGTCAGCCCGACGGCTGCAATGCCTGCATAAATCAATGTTCGCATACGAGTCCCTTCCAGGGCGTTGAGCCCGGATCAGCAAGGAATGACCTTCTCACGCTAGCCCCTAGGCGCCAGCCGCGCAACCGGGCACATTTTCAGGGGCCATGCTCGTCCCGAAGTGAGCCGTCGGAAGCACGACGGCGCGAACTTTGCACAAACCCTACCTGGCGGCGAGGCGTTGGATCAGCTCGCGCGGCGCCCCGATGTCGACGACCACGACTCTGCCGCAGACCTCTGCCGTCAGACCTGGCTTGAGCGCGGCGAAGGTCAAGGTCAAGTCGGCGCGGAAGCACGGGTCGTGTGCCAGTCCGCTGTCCGCGTCGAGTCCACTCGGCAGGTCGAGGGCAATCCGCAGGCGTGGTGTGGCAAGCGCGCAGGCACGCAAGGAAGCCGCCACCATTCCGCGCGGTGCACCTTCGGCTCCCGTGCCAAGCAGCGCATCGACGAGCACTACGTCGCCGCTCCATCGTGGCCGCATGCGCTCGAGTTCCTCCGCCGAGGAGATCGAATTGGGAATCAATCCCATGCGCTCGATCTCGGAACGCGCCCAGGCCGCATCACCGCGCGTCTGTGCGGCACTCGCGGTCGCGAACAGTTCGACATCGACACCGCGGTTGTACAGATGTCGCGCAGCAACGAAGGCGTCGCCGGCGTTGTTGCCCGGCCCGCATAGGAACACGACACGCTCGCGAGGCGAAAGCAATTCGCGTTGCAGACATTCCGCGGCCCCGCGGCCGGCGTTCTCCATCAGCACGATTCCTGGAATGCCGAATTCGTCGTTGCACAAGCGATCGAGTTCGCGCACGGCGCGGCGCGAAAGCACAGGCGACTCTGCGGGCTGCATGAACTCCAGGGTAGCGCACAGGCGCGCGCCCGAGGCCACTACTCCTGACGGTCACGGACGCGCTCGTAGATGATGTAGTCCTGCTCCCACCAGTCGGGCAGCTCGGCAATATCCGGATTGAGCTTGTCGAGCCCGGTCTTGTTGAACTCGTTGAAACGGCGAATCGGCACATACTTCGCCGCGAGTTCGGGATCGTCGATGCGGAACGGTTTCAGGCGCGAGCGGCGCACGACGAGGATCACGTAGTCCGGCTGGTACTTGCGGATCTGGTCCACCTGCCGGGTTACCTTCAGCGCTTCGGGCCAAACCAGGCCAGCGCTGTCGTAGACCATCGCGTCCGTGTACCAACCGATCGCGCCGATATCTGAGGCCAGGACCGTGGCCTTGCGCTCGGCGATGTGCGCTTCTTTGGCCCAGTCCCCGAAGCGCGCGTAGACCAACGAAGTCACCTTGTCGGCGCGCAGCATCGGGAAGACCGCGACCACTCCGATGCACATGCAGGCCCCGGCGATCGCCGAGGCGCGCACGACCACGGGCGAGCGCAGGCGCAGCTTGTCGAAACCGATCCAGCGCACGACCTGCTCACAGCCCAGCCCCAGCCAAGCGACCCACGCGAACATCGGCGCGTAGAAGTACCAGCCCCAGGTCTTCGGCCTCGCGATCAGGTAGGCGATCACGATCAGGCAGGCGAAAATCCCAAAGGGCAACAGCCTCGAGCGGCGCAAGAGCATCGCCAGTGCACCGATCGCCACCAGGACGGTCAACATGCGCATCGGCTGCGAAGGCCCGAAGGCCTGCGCCAGAATGTCAGGCAGGCGCGAAAAACCAGGGCGCTGCTCACCCGCGTGCGTGACGGCTTTGGCGGAGATCGAGTGCGAAATCGGGCTGCCGTAAATCCAAGTCAGCGTCCCGGTCACCGCGATGCCGATCAGCAGCACGGGCAGCAAGAAACGCAGCAGCGAGCGCTTCTGCAGCAGAGCGAATACGCTCAACGTGAGCACAAGCAGCACGCATTCGGGTCTCAGCGTGCAGGCGATCGCACTCCACGTACCGGCGGCGACCATCCGATCCTGCAGGAAGAAGCGCAGCGCAACGAGCGAGCAGAACACGACCGCAGGAACTTCCATTCCGCCGGCGGAGATCCGCGCGATTTCCGGAATCGAAGCGAAGGCGAACACGGCGATCAACGACGAGATCACACGGCGGTCGAAGAGCTGGATCAATAACCAGGCCGAGAGCGCATCGCAAAGGAAGTTGAGCGCCAACGAACTGGCGACGATCGGCAGACCCAGCGCGTTCAATCCGCCCAGGAACACGGCATAGCCCGGCGTCGTGGTGCCGAGGATCGGTTCCCAGGCCGCACCTGGGTTGTAGACCAGGCCCAGTCCCGCGGCCAGATTGCGCGCGTAGCGGTAGGTGATGAAGGCGTCGTCGTAGATCGGGAATGCCCGCGCGGCGAGCAGGCGCGCGACGAACACGACCAGCACGAGCAGCAGGACCTCGCCGCGGCCAAGGCGCGGTTCGCTGTCCTGGAGCGATCCTTCCCCCTCAGGTCGCGAGAAAAGGGCGAGCAACGAGCTCATCGCAAAGGCTGGTGCAGCCAGACACTCATGCGGGGAATTCCTGCGTCATCGGGGGCAACATCGGGGCGTGGGGATTCGCCCGCTTGGCGGCGAGCAGCATACGCCCCGGGCTCGCCCGAAAGTACGCCGCGCCCGACGCGGGAGCGAGGTAGATCGCATCTCGGATCCGGGCTGCGTTTGGCTTGAGTGCGGCAGCCCCACGACTTCGGGCAGCCCCACGCGGTGCGTCCAGGCCCGTTCAGATCTGAGAAGTTTCCTCGGAGCGGCGGCGCAACGCCACGCCACGCCGCGCTCAGTCCTGAAGCTCGCGCAACTTGACCGAGATCTCGATCAGCTCTGAATCGCGTCGCACACCCAGCTTGACGACGTCGCCAATCTGACGCTGATCGAGCAGGTCGTAGAGGTCCTCGACTTTCTCGACGGACTTCCCGTCGATCGAAACGATCAGGTCCAGTTCCATCGAACCATCCTCGTAGCGCAGCGCGGGCCGCAGTCCGGCCTTTTTGGCCGCACTGTCAGGCGCCAGCTCGGCGATGATCACGCCCTTGAGCCCGAGGCGTTGCGCCACGGAGTTGCTCACCGGAACGATGCCCAGACCTGGCCGCGTGACTTTGCCGCGGCTGATCAACTGCGGGA
>JAYUOR010000378.1:0-3775 GCA_043760765.1 Planctomycetota bacterium
TGAACGCCTTTCGCGAACGGATTCGCTCGCGTTAGGCTTCCCCGATGCTGTTCTGCGGAATTGAACTGGCGGCGCGCATCGAGCAAGCCGAGTGCCGGCTTGTGTCGGACGCCTGCGCGAATGTCGCGCGTCGCCTTGGCAACGTGCTCGCGATACCGATCAGCGGCGGTATCGCGGCCTTCACCGAGCCGAATTCGCCGCTGAACAAAGTTGCCGGACTCGGCTTCGGCGGCCCCTTCGACGAGGCGGCTTTTGCGCGGATCGAGAGCGAACACGCCGCGCGAAACGCGCCTGTGCAGGTCGAGCTCGCCACCCTCGCCGATCCGTCGTTCGCGAAAGCGCTCACGCAGCGCGGCTACTTGCTTGTCGGCGTGGAGAACGTGCTCGGACTTCCCCTACCGCTCGAGGCGCGTGCCGAAACGAGATCGGAACTTCGGATCGCGCGCTCGAGCGCGGCTGAACTCGACGAGTGGATGGACGTGATCGTGACCGGTTTTGCGTCAGCCGATGCTCAGGGTGTCGCGGCCCACGAGGAGTATCCTCGGTCGGTGATCGAGGGCATCATGCGCGACTTCGCGCAAGCCGAGGGCGTCGTGCGCTACCTGGCGCGGCGCGACGGAAAGTCCGTGGGAGCCGGAACGATGCGCATGTTCGCTGGCGTTGCGCAACTTTGCGGAGCAGCCACGCTTCCGGCCCATCGACGTCGCGGCGTGCAGAGTGAGCTGCTGTTGCGCCGTCTGGCCGAAGCGAGTGACAGCGGCTGCACGGTGGCGATCGTGACGACGCAGCCAGGATCCAAGTCCCAGGAAAACGTACAGCGCCAAGGTTTCGAGTTGCTGTACTCGCGCAACGTGCTGCGCCGCGAACCGCGCTGAGGCTGCGTCGGACCTGCGGGCTGAATCCGCGCGGTGCGGTTGCAGCGACAGGACGACGAACTAGCCGCGATTCCACCGCCATCACAGGCTCGAGTGCAAAACTCGTGTAGATCCGCATGCGAAATCGCGATTGGGGTGCCACCGTGGAGATGTTGGTGAAGTCCTTCTAATTTTCGAAGCCCCCGCGATATGCGGGCCTCGAGGGTACGCATCCTTAATGTCGTCTATCGCGGATCCATCTGGCTTGTCGGCGGGGAATCCCAGGCCGAGGAGCGCTGCCTGTCCGGCGTCCTGCGTTTCGACTCCATGCTCCGAGCGTGGGAGGAATCCACGGAGCTGCCCACGGCACGGAGCTACGCACGAACCGCGCTTCTCGGCGACGCCATTTTCGTGGTCGGCGGTAGCCTGGCGCCAGGCTTCAGCCACGCCTCGCTCGGCAGCCGGCTGGTCGACAGCGCACGGCAGTCGAGCGTGCCGGCCCCGATCGGCAAGTAGATCGGGTCGCTCAAGTTTGGCGCTACTCCGCGCACCGCGCGCGAGTTCTCCGGAGCCCCTGCGGCGGGCATGCGGACGTCTCCGCCCGAAGGCTCATCGGCAGGCCCGACGGACCATTACGGCGCGTCAATCGTGGTGGCAGCGCGGGCAGTCAAATCGACTCCCAGCAGAGTGCGATTGACTGAATGCTGGCGGCTTGCACACGTGCGAGGCTCGAGACGTATGCGATTCCACCGGGACTCGCCGCAGAGCCAAGCTTCACGACTCTGTTAGAACCTGCTTCAGTTCAAAAGAAGCAATTGACACGAAACGCATGCATTTGTGCATAAAAAATCGTGCGAATTGAATTGCCTGCGTGTACAAGGTCTTATTGTTCTGCACCTACCACATCGAAAGTACCCCACGACCATGCCCCGCCAGACTGCTGAAGACCAAATCAAGCGCCTCGAAGCCAAAATTCTGTCCATCAAGGAACGCGCCGAGCGCAAGAAGGCCAAGAAGAACCCCGCCGTCAAATTCATGGCGATGGCGCTGCGCTCGATCGACAAAGCGCTGAACTCCTCTGACGACATCGTGCTGAGGAAGGCGCTCGATGAAGCGCGCGAAACCGTGGCCTCTTGCCTGACGCTCTGCGGCGTGAAGAAGAAGAATTCCAAGAGCACGCTCACGCCGCGTTCGCGTTCCTCGTCAGGCACCCAGATTGACACCCGACGCCTGCTCAGCTTCATGGAAAGCAACCAGGGCAGCCGCAGCGAGCAGATTTCGGCCGCGCTCAATACGGACGCAAACACCCTGCGTCCGGTGCTGCAGCAATTGATCGACGACGGGAAGGTGCGCACGGAAGGCCAACGTCGCGGCCGCCGCTACTTCGCCAGCGTTTAGCGACCGGCAAGCCGACGGGGCGGCCCGAAATGGGCCGCCCCGTTCGTAGCTGCCGGGTTGTGCGCTTGATCCCGGAGTATCTGAACTCCTACGAGTCGCGGTGGACCAGCACGCGCACAAGCCTTCCGTCGCGATCGAGCCAAATCAGATTGCCGTGCGCGTTGAAGCCGGCGTAACCGCGTTCCCCCAATCGGCCAAGGAGATCGACGGGCTCTTCGAGCTCCAGCTCGCGATCGTGGGCCAAGTCGATGATGCGCTGCTTCGCGCTAGGTTCATATCGCCCGTCCGCTGGGGATGGCCGCACGATCGCACTCGGACGGAAGAACATTTCGTGGGCGCGCTCGTCGCCTTGGATCCAACCGGGCAACCCCTCTGTTCTTTGAAACGCGGCATGCAGCGCAGAACCGTCCAGAGTCGAAAGTACGTGCGACTCCGTATCGGTGCGCACGATCAAAGCTTGAGCATCAGGAGAAGGCGTGGCGTAGATCACGCCGTGGTCGATCAGCACACGCTCCTGCGAGGTCGCGAGATCGACGAGAGCCAGTCGATCCGCGCGCCGGGCCAGCACTCTCCCAGGAGTCGGTGAAAGAAAAATACCGTGACCAAGCGTCGTGTCCCCTTCTTCGCCGCGGAAAGCACGCTCGAAGGCAGTGCCCTTCCAACGCACACGCATCACCGAACTGCCCCCGACGGTCGATTGTCCGCGAGTCCACTGGGCCCAAGCAGGAATGTGTGCAGAAGTCCCGCGCTCCAGTTTTACGATCGGCTTCTCGCGCAAATTGCCTGCGACAACGTCAAATCGCAGCGTATCGGCCACTCTTTCACGCACAATGTCGTCGACTTCGACCTGCAGGCCGAGGTCCGTGCCCCACGGCTCGAATCCCCCACCGTGGTCGTTGCGCAAGATCCGTCCGGACCATGCGATCAGGCGCTGATCGCCGCTATCGAGGTCCAGCATCCAGACCGAGTTCGATCGCGCATTCCTCGTGTCGTGGGAAAAAGACCAGCCGCCTTCGAGAGCGACGAATCGACCGTCCGGAGAGGTGAGCGCACCATAGAGTTGCAGATTGGGATCCTCGAGCCCGAAGCGCGTGAAGTGCCAACCGGCCGCGGTGGCTGTACCTGCAAAGACCGACATCGCGACCACAACCCCGATCAGAACAGTGCGAAGGCGAACCGTCGCGCTCCCCAAGCGCCGCTGACCGCGCGAGAACGCCCACAGTCCGAGTGCAAGAACCGCCGGCCCGCAGACCGCGCCCAGGAAAGTCCACAGCGTGCGGCTCCAGCGCTCGCCGATGAGGTACAGCGCGTCCTCGAGCGCGAGTCGCAGTCCCCACATCGCCCCGAGCACGAGCGCGGTCAAGAGCAGCGCGGTCAGCGCATTCTCGACCAGCATCGAGCACAACACCCCCACTGCTGCGACCAACGCAAGCACGACGATCGACTCCGCCATCGGAGGCAAAGCAACGAGAAAAGCCTGCAGCGTTTCGACGTCGCCAAGATAGAGCTGCAGCCCGCACTCG